>CAZBFD010000033.1:0-12731 GCA_964491055.1 uncultured Eubacterium sp. | reverse complement strand
CTATGAATCTGAGGCCTTTATCCTGCCCTATCGTCCGCTCAGGGTACCATACCGCGCCGTCCGGCCTTCCCGGTATCTCCATATCAGGTGTGAGCGGGCTGTATATCCTGTAAAGCCTTTTATATTTCTCATCTACCGGGAAGTAGAAGTCTTCCTTACTGTATTTTGGCTCTTCAAGCACTCTGTATACTGATCGTTCTATTTCCAGTCCGTTTATGAGACGTATGGCATCCTTCGGCTCGACAACAGCTGCGCCGAACATGCCGAGCACCTCGTCCGGTGAATGAAGGATCCCGAGCATGCTCACATCCTGCTCCACTGCATCTCCCCGCCTTGGCTCCGTCTCCCTGGTATATCCAAGCATCTCACGAAGCTGGTCAAGGGTTACTGCGGTCTCTTCCGTGAATATCCCGCTTGCTGCCCTTGTAAGCTCTGACAGTGCCGCGTGGACACCGAGCTTCTCACCCGCGTCGTGACAGATAGACCTTATGAAAGTACCTTTGGTGCACTCACAGCTGAATCTAACCCATGAGTCATATCCATGGCCAAGTGACATATCCTCTATCTGGAGCGATGTGATGTACACTTCACGCTTAGGTATCTCAACGTCGCGCCCTTTTCTCGCATATTCATAAAGGCGCTTCCCCTTGACTTTAACAGCGGAATAAAGAGGCGGCGTCTGCAGGATACGACCGGAGAACTCCGACAGCACCCTCCGGACGTCTTCTTCTGTAACACTGTTCACCGCATCTTCAGAAGCTTCAGCCTCTACTTCTCCCCATACGTCATAAGTATTGGTCGATCGCCCCAGTTTCATCACGCAGCGGTACTTCTTGAGGTCAGTGTCAAGGTATTCCATGACCCTGGCAGACCTCCCTACACAAACAGGAAGTACCCCTGTCGCCATAGGATCAAGGGTACCTGTATGTCCAACGCGCCTCACGCCCAGCAGGCGGCGCACATGCACCGCGATGTCGTGCGAGGTTATGTTTTCATCTTTATATATGTTGATTATTCCGTCAGGTGTCATGCGCCAAGTACTTCTTCGGCTTTCGCCACTATCTTCTCTTCAGCCTCTTCAAGCGGCATGTTGAGTGTGCATCCTGCTGCTTTTACGTGGCCGCCGCCGCCGAACGCGACAGCGATGTCACGGACGCTCGCAGTGGATTTTGACCGCATGCTCGCGAATATCTTCTCCGGAGCGCGCTCCTTCAGGCATATCGCGATCTCGACGCCCTTCACAGTCCTGAGCTTCGCGACAACAAGCTCCGCGTCACTCATCTTTGTGCCTGTCTCCTCAAGCATCTGCTGTGTGATCGCCGTAAGGACGATCTTTCCGCCGCAGAAAAAGCTTGCCTGAGAGAGTGCCATCGCTTCGAGTCTCTGTTTCTCCGGCGCTACTGTCTCGTAGAGTTCTATTCCTACAGCAGGGACATCGATCCCTGAGTCATAGAGCTCGCACACGATCTCATGCGTCCGCCTCGTCGCGTTGCTGTACAGGAAGTTCCCCGTATCCGTATCTATCGCGGCAAACAGTGCTTCTGCCTCACGCTTAGTCGGCTTGTGCTCCATTACTTTCATGAGGTCGAAGATCATCTCGCCGACCGCGGCTGCCGTCGGATCCACGCGCTTGAAATCGAACTCCGGGTCCTCCGTCAGGTGATGGTCGATGCAGATCGTTTTATCTGCTGAATCGAATATGTCCATAAGCTTCGGGAACCTGGTCTTCTCACTGCAGTCGACGGCTACCGATGTATCCGGCTTCTCAATGCTGCCGTCCGGTATCACGAACATGCCGCCTTCCATGAATGCGAGATTATCCGGGAGCTCCTCATCGATCAAAACCCATGCGTCCTTTCCCATGCTGCGCAGCATGCTGCAGAGCGCGGCTGTAGAGCCTATCGCATCGCCGTCAGGATTCTCATGAGGAAAGAGGTAGATCCTCTCCCCCTTCATGATCTCTTCTGCAATTGTCTCAAAGCTGTCGTTCATTACTCCAGTCCGAGCTCCTTAAGTTTCTCATCTATATGACTGCCGTACTCCATCGACTTGTCTATCCTGAACGAAAGCTCAGGCGCGTGGTGTATGCGCAGCTTGTTGCTTATCTCTTTTCTGATATGGCCGGTGCAGCTCCTGAATCCCTCGAGCACTTCATCCTGGGCCGCTTTCTTTTCCTCTTCGCTTACGCCGTTACCCATCAGTATATCGATGTAGACGTGAGCATATCCGAGGTCAGGTGAAACATCTACCGCAGTGATGCTTACCATCCTCTCGGTAAGCCGCGGGTCCTTTATGTCCCGGATGAGCATCTCGCCTATGATCTTCTTGATCTCCTCACCGACCTGCTCAGTTCTGTGTCCTTTACTCATATTGCCCTTCTTTTACATGGAACAAACCTGCAGAAGACTGCAGGCTTAAGCCAACAAGTTTTTGCTAGAGTTCCTCACGTGCCACCTCTACCATACGGAAGCACTCGATCTCGTCGCCTTCCTTAATGTCGTTGTAGTCCTCGATTCCGATACCACACTCATAGCCCTGAGCGACTTCCTTCGCGTCGTCCTTGAAGCGCTTGAGTGATGAGATCTTGCCCTCGAGGATAACGATACCGTCGCGGACCAGCCTGATCTCGGCGTTCCTCACGACCTTGCCTTCTGTTACATATGCACCGCCGACGACGCCGACGTTCGGCACCTTGAATGTATCTCTGATAACGGCCTTTCCGAGGATCTCTTCCTTGTAGTCAGGCTCGAGCATGCCCTTCATGGCGGCTTCAACGTCGTTTATCACATCGTAGATGACTCTGTAGAGCCTGATCTCGACTCCGTCTCTCTCAGCTGCTGTCGTTACCGCAGTGCTCGGGCGTACGTTAAATCCGATGATGATCGAACCCGATGTCTGGGCGAGCATTACGTCTGACTCTGTGACTGTTCCTACTCCTGAGTGGATGACGTTCACCTTCACGCTGTCAGAGTTGAGCTTCTCAAGTGATGAGATAAGTGCTCCGACTGATCCCTGTACATCGCCCTTGATGATGACGTTGAGCTCCTTGACCTCGCCTTCCTGCATTTCAGTGAAGAGCTTGTCAAGCGTTGTGCTCGCGTTCTTCGCAAGTACTTCCTCACGGAGTTTCTGTGATCTCGCTTCAGCGATGTCACGCGCTGCCTTGTCGTCCTTCACAGCGTTGAACTCGTCTCCAGCCTGTGGTACGTCTGTAAGTCCAAGGATCTCCACAGCTGTCGCAGGTCCGGCTTTCTTGATCTTCTTTCCCTTGTAGTCTGTCATGACCCTGATGTGGCCTGAGCATGTTCCGGCTACGATGCTGTCTCCGGATCTGAGCGTCCCGTTTGAAACGAGCAGAGTCGCGACAGGACCTCTTGCCTTGTCGAGCCTTGCCTCGATGACAGTTCCCTTGGCCATCCTGTTCGGGTTTGCCTTGAGCTCAAGTACGTCAGCCTGGAGCAGGATCATCTCAAGGAGGTCTGTCACGCCCTCGCCTGTCTTGGCGGATACAGGAACGCTGATTACCTCACCGCCCCAGTCTTCAACGAGAACTCCCTGGTCCGCAAGGTCTTTCTTTACCTTGTCAGGGTTAGCTCCCGGCTTATCCATCTTGTTTATCGCAACGATGATCGGTACCCCGGCAGCCTTAGCGTGGCTGATGGACTCGATCGTCTGCGGCTTGACACTGTCGTCAGCAGCGACTACGAGGACTGCGATATCAGTGATGAGTGCTCCTCTTGCACGCATAGCGGTGAATGCCTCATGTCCCGGCGTATCGAGGAACACGATCTTCCTTCCGTTGATCCTGACTTCTGACGCACCGATATGCTGCGTGATCCCGCCTGACTCCTGAGCCGTTACGTTCGTCTTCCTTATAGCGTCGAGGAGTGATGTCTTTCCGTGGTCGACGTGTCCCATTACGGTGATGACAGGCGGCCTCTCGACGAGGTCTTCTTCCTTATCATCAAAATCTTCGATCGCTGCTTCTTCGACGATCTCTTCTTCTGTCTCTTCATCAACAGAGCCGACTACCACGTTGATGCCGAGCTCCTGTGCGAGGACTTCCAGAGTAGCTTCGTCGATGTTCTGGTTCTGTGTCGCCATGATACCGAGCTTCATCAGCGTCATGATGACCTGTGAGATCGATACTTCGACCTGCTCGCAGAATCCGGCGACTGTGATAGGAACGTTCACCCTGTAAGTTCCCTCCGGGAGGATCACTTCTTCCTCTTCTTCTACGTGCTTCTCTTTCGTATATTTCTTTCTTTCCTGTCTCTCCAGCGACTTACGCTCCATCTTGTCGAACTTATCGAAGCTTCCGCTGTCATGCTTTCCATGGCGCTTGTCGGCGTTCTTGCGTCCGTGCTTGTTGTCCCTGGATCCTTCTGATGACTGCTGATCAGCCTTCTGAGGCCTCTGGAGGCGCCTGCTGCTCGGCTTCGGAGCTTCCTCGCCCTCGCCCTGCTGCGGCCTCTGCCCCGGACGTCCCTTCGGCTTTCTCCCGACCGGCTTCTGGCCCTGCTTTCTCTCAGGCTTCCTTGCGGTCTTCTGTGCCTGCTCGTCGTCTTCTGCTGCAGTCCTTACTATCTTTACCTTTGGCACCTTGATCTCAGCGTCAAGGTTCTTCTTAGGTACTTCTTCCTCTTTCTTTTCCTTCTGCTTAGGTCTGGCTTCGCCGGTCTTCTCAGTTCTTGGCTTTGATTCTGAAGGAGCCTTTGCTGCTTTCTTAGCCTCGGCAGATCCCGCATTCTTATCTGCCTGAGCCCTGACAGCCTCGCCTTCCTTCGCAGTTTTCTCCGCATGAGCCTTTTCGGGAGTGATCTCGGCTTCTTTCTGCGGTTTTACAGCTGGAGCCGCCGCCTTTGGTACTTCTTCTGCCGGTTTCTTTGGTGCCGGAGCTTCTTCTGCCTTTGATGCAGGTGCGTGCTCAGCTGCAGGTGCAGTCTTCTTTACTTCACCCGCTTCTTTTGCCTCTTCTCTTGCCTTCTCGCGCCTCGCGAGGAAATCATCGTCAACTACAGGCTTTCCTGCCGGAGCCTTATTTCTGTGCTCAAAGTAGCTGTCGTTAACAATAGGCCTCCCTACAGGGCCCTTTCTTCCGGACACCTGACCCGGAACAGCCTTCCCTGCCGGTCTTGCGGCGCCTCCCTTAGCTAACAGTCTCTTCACATCTGTGTCTGAAAGCACGCTCATATGGTTCGCTGCGTCGATCCCCAGCTTTGCGGCTTTCTCAAGCAGTTCTTTACTCGCCACTCCCAGTTCTTTCGCGAGTTCATAAACTTTCTTCGGCATTATCGGATATCTCCTTCTGATCGAATGCGGTCGATCTCCCCACTTATCACTTTAGCAAAATCTCCGTCTATGACGGCGAATACCGTTGTCTTCCCTGTGCCTGTAACGTGCGAAAGCTCATCGCTTTCCCCGAAGATCACACATGGCACGTTGTGTGATCTGCATTTCCCTGATATCTTGTCTCTGGTCCCCTCCGCGGCATTTTCCGCGACAATGACCAGCTTTGCTTTTCTCTTCTCTATAAGGCCGAGCACTGTATTATACCCGGTCTGAAGCTTTCTTGCCCTGGCGGCGAACCCGAGGTAGCCCGCAAGCTTATCGGTAAGCATCAGCCTCACCTCTTTATTATGCGAGCATGCTCGTCTTTATTGCCTGGCTCCTCTTCCTGCCCGCCGTTGCTCCCGGATATTACATTCCCGAGTTCTTCATACACAGCCTCGAGCGCTTTATCATCAAAACCCATACGGAACCCTCTGGCGAATGCCTTTTTCTTCATCACTTTCGCAAGGCACTCAGGATCTCTGCAGACATACACGCCGCGGCCCTTGGCCCTTCCGGTCAAATCTACAGACAGCCTGCCCTCATAGCAGCAGACCCTGATCATGTCGTTCTTGGGCTTTGATTCCCTGCACCCGATGCATGTACGCATCGGCTCTGTGAAACCTTTCTGAGCTTTTCTGTTCAACAGATCTCTCCTTTATTCAGCAGGCTCCTCTTCAGGCACTTCAGCTTCAGCGCTCTCTGCAGGAGCTTCAGCCTCTGCCGGAGCTTCTTCAGCCACGGCTTCGGACTCGCCGTAATCCGGGAACTCTTCTTCATAGTCGTCCGAATAATAATCCGAATGGCTCTTTATATCTATCTTCCAGCGGCTCACCTTGGCAGCGAGGCTTACGTTCTGACCGCGCTTGCCGATGGCAAGTGAAAGCTGTGAATCAGGAACGATGACTGTAGCCGCCATCTGCTCCTCATCTTCAATAATGACCTCTTCAACGTCGGCCGGACTCAGCACGCTGCTGATAAGCTCTACAGGGTCGTCGCTCCAGAATACGATGTCGATCATCTCGCCGTTAAGCTCGTCAACGATTGATCTTACACGGCTTCCTCTGGTACCTACACACGCACCTACAGGGTCGATGTTAGGATCCTCTGACCAGACTGCGATCTTCGTCCTTGAACCAGGGTCACGCGCGATGCCTTTGATCTCGACGATGCCGTCCTGGATCTCCGGGACTTCCGCCTCGAACAGGCACTTTACGAGCTCTGACCTTGTGCGCGATACGAGGACCTGAGGTCCCTTTGACTCGTCGAGCACTTTTACGATATAGACTTTGATGCGCTGGCGGACGTTGTAATGCTCGCCCGGCACCTGCTCCTTGTATGGGAGCACGCCCTCAGCCTTGTCGAGGTTGATATAGATCTTGTCGTCGCTCTTCCTTGAGACATAGCCTGTAACGACTTCGCCCGCGCGGTCTTTGAACTCTGCGAGGACCTGATTCCTCTCTTCCTCGCGGATGCGCTGGACTATTACCTGCTTTGCCGTCTGAGCCGCGACTCTTCCGAAATCGGAAGGCGTGACCTGGAACTCGATGTAGTCTCCGACTTCATAACGAGGGTCGATCTCCCATGCTTCCTCAAGCGAGATCTGCGTAAGGTCGTCCTCCACGACTTCAACTACATCCTTTCTCATAAGGACCATGACCTGGCCCTCATCCGGATCGATGATGACTCTCACGTTAGATGTCGTGCCGTAATTCTTCCTGTAAGCAGAAAGCAGCGCGTTCTCGATCGTCTCGATCAGCATGTCCTTGGAGATATGCCTTTCCTCTTCAAGCTCTTCCAGTGCTTCCAGAAACTCTGCCGGCACGATCTCACCATTCATATCGTTCATGTCTTCCTCCCTTAGAAAACTATTGCTAAGCAGGTCTTCGCCACGTCCTTCTCCGCGAACGACCTTTCATTACCCTTTTCATCAGCTATCACGATGAAGCCGTCTCTCTTTCCGACGAGCGTTCCCGTAACGAGCTTGTTTCCGTCCTCGCTCCGGTACAGCTTCACGTCGACCAGCTCACCTTCGAACCGGTCAAAATCTTTCTGCTCGTACAGCTCGCGGTCCATGCCAGGCGAGCTAACCTGTAGAACGTAGTTCTGCTCGATAGGATCGAGCTCATCAAGCTTATCACTCAGATAATCACTCACGACCTCACAGTCGTCCGTGCTGACATACCGGACCACTCCGTTCTTCTCATTCTCATCCCTCACCGACTCTGCGATGTCGATGAAAACGTTAAGATACCAGTCCTTACCTTCCTTACGGAACTCAGTATGATACAGCTCCAGGCCATGTTCCCCGAGGAAACCGTCCAGCAGCTCACTGACGACTTCCGTGATCTTCTTCTTATCGGCCATGATGCCCCTTTACAAACAATAAAGAGTGGGGACTTTCTCTCCCACTCTTCAAGCAATAACCTATTCAACCTTAAGCATATTATCACAGCTGCATATAAAAGTCAAGCCGTTCAATCATTTCATCGGTATGCACATTCAATCATTTCATCGGTATGCACTGAAACGCAAATCATTATGGGATTATCTACAACATGAACTGTATTTCCACACCAGCTGTATGTATTGAATTTCTGCGATCCGTATTTATTACATGCGCTATATGTATTGAAATTACGCACTTTTTAAACTGGTGCGGAAACTATTGTTTTGTTGTAGATAATCCCATACGTTTTTGCAATATAGCTACTAACATCATAATCTTACTCTACGCTCTTGAGCGATTCTGTCATGCTGATGCGGTCAAGCCTCCTGTACATGATGAGTGCGACCAGGACTGCGAAGGCGAACGTCAGGAGGACGGACTTCAGGTAATCCATAGTAGTGATCCTTGCCACGAAGAATATGGTGTCGACTATGATGTTGCTGACTACGAAATCGAGGAGGATCTTTCCGAGCGGGATCCCGACAAGTGCGCTGATACCGGTCAAAAAGAAGTTCTCACGGAATACGTATGCCGAGGTTTCCCCTGCGTAGAAGCCGAGGACTTTGATCGTCGCGATCTCGTGTATCCTTTCTGTTATGTTGATGTTCGTAAGGTCGTACAGCACGACGAACGCAAGAAGCGCCGCGGACAGGATGACTGCAAGGATAACAGCATCCAGGCTCACCATCATGTCCCTCACACGGTCCAGCATGTCCGCGTTTACACTTACTGTGCCGGCATCCTTGTACCTCGCGCAGTAAGCGGCGTCCTCACGGATCTTTCCGTCATCCGCCGGGTCTTTCACAAGAGCCGTCTTCACCGCTGCTTTCTTCCCGAACGCGTCCTCGTATGTGCTGCTGCTCACATATACATAGTTGTTAACGTAATTATCACAGAACCCGCTTACTGTAAACTCCGCCCTCTTTGATCCTTCTTTAACGGAAATGACATCACCTATCTTCACTTTATAATGATCGCGGAACTTGCGGCACACCACAGCCTCGCCGTCACCCGGGAATTCCGTGGCTGCGTCGCCGTCATGCAGATCTATGAAATCATCAAAACCTACACCGTCGCTTGCAATGAGGTATGCAGTAGCTGTCGACTTCCCGCATGTCACGTCAGCCCCTCCGCGGTGAATGAACAACATATCCCGGGCATGCTCCCAGGTATAATCACGGAAGTCCTCCTGCTTCTCTTCCGTCATATTGCAGTCAAAGCTTACTGAAAAGTCATACTTCTCGATCTCGGTGTACTGGAACTCCGCTATATTCTTGACGGTCGTGCTGATCCCCAATGCGGCGATCAGAAGTGCGGTGCAGCCGCTTATGCCGATCACCATCATAAAGAACCTTCCCTTGTACCGGAAGATGTTCCGAAGCGATACTTTATACAGGAATTTAAGTCGGTTCCATATGAACGGCACCCTCTCAAGGAGTATCCTCTTCCCGCTCTTAGGCGCCTTTGGCCGAATAAGCTGAGCAGGCGCGACAGAAAAGTCCTGGGCACATGACATCCATGTGGCGCCTACCGAGCAGACCAGAGCAGTTATCAGAGATACCACAAGAAGCGGCACATTGATAAGGTACGCAAGATTCCTGTCCGCGATATTCAGCATCATGCCGTACGCATGCCAGATCACTTCCGGGAACACCATGCATCCTATGAAGAACCCTGAAAGCGCGCCGATAAGCGCGGCGCTTCCCGAATAGAACATATACTTTCCAAGGACTGCCGCATTACTGTATCCAAGCGCCTTCAGCACACCGATCTGCGTCCTCTGCTCGTCGATCATCCTTGTCATCGTGGTCATGCAGACAAGTGCAGCGACCAGGAAGAAGAACAGCGGGAATATCTTCGCGATGCTCTCAACTATCCCGGCGTTGCTCTCGAATGTTGAATACCCGATATTTATCTCACGCCCGTAGACGTATGACTTTCCTTTTTTTATCTTTCTTATCTTTTTCTCTGCTTTCTCGAGCTTCCTTGCGCCGTCGTCAAGCTTCTTCCTGGCGTCGGCGAATTTCTCGTCGGCTTCTTTCTTTCCTTCCTCGTATTCGCGGCGGGCGTCGGCCAGCTTCTTTCTTCCATCCTTCAGGTCTTTCTCGCTCTTCCTGATCTTTGCCTTCCCTGCTGTAAGCTTCTTCTTTCCAGCGGCGATCTCTTTCTTTCCCGAAGCGATTTTTCTCTTTCCGGCATCAAGCTCCTTCTCTCCTTTACGGATCTCAGCAAAACCTTTATCCAGCTTTTTCTGCTGCCCGGCCAGCTCTTTCTCCGCTGCTTCGATCTGGGCCATCGCCTGCTGGTACTGCTCTTCCGGCATGTATTCTTTCTGTGATTCCAGCGCTTTCTTCTGCGCAGCAAGCTCTTTCTTAGCCTTATTCAGCTCCTTCTGCCCTGCCTCTAACTTCTTTCTGGCTGCCTTCAGCTTTTTCTGACTCTTGTTAAGCTTCTTCTCACTCTTTTTGAGGCGCTTTTCATTTTTCTTTATGAGCTTCTCGTTCTTCCTGATCTGCTTCTTTCCGTCTTTCAGCTTCTTCTCGCCCCGGTCAAGCTCCTTTTCGCCGTCCTCTATCTCCTTCAGGGCTGACGCCAGCTTGTCGTAGGCCTTCTTCTTCTCCTTATCGTATTTATCAACGTTTTTCTGGTACTTCTTCTTCTGTTTATCGAGCTTTTCCGTGGCTTCTGCCACGATGCCGTCATATCGGGATTTTGTTGCCGCCTTCGCCGCCTGCTTGAGGCCGTCTTCCGCCTCGTCGCACGCCTCCTCGTATTCATCGGAGTACGCCGCGGTGCCGCTCTCGAGCTTTACATACACCTCCGTGTACGTATCACTGTCAAAACCTTCTTCCGGTATCACGGCAAAGCTGCTGACGGTGCCCGCTCCAAGCTCGCTCGAACCGCGCTCAAAATTCATATAGAGAGGCGACGTCACAGCGCCGACCACCTTGTACCTGTCATACCTGAACATCTCAAGGTCGTCCTCATCATTATTGGTCGAGATCACGATCTCGTCGCTTTCTTTTATGTCATCAGTCCCGAGCGCGGATGCGACCTTGTCGACATCGATCACACACTCGTCAGGCTTTTCGGGGAGCCTACCGTACTTAAGGCAAAGCTTGTTCACGTCCTTCGTCATCGACATGAACTTTACGACTTCATCGACACCGTTATCCCTTGTGACCAGTATATCCTTTGATATCGCCCCCTCCGCAAGCCTTACTCCGTCCGCCTGCTCTATTATCCCGACGCTCTCTTCATCAAAGCCCAGGCTTGAGAGCACTTCAAAGTCGTACAGCTTGTATTTATCGATATACTCGCTTGCGGTAGCGATCATATCCTCCTTAGTTACTTTCAGGCCGGAGAAAAATCCCACGCCAAGAGCGACGATGAGCATTATCGCAATGTATCGTCCAAGTGAACCTTTTATCTCTCTAAGCGTTGATCTCCAAAGCATGGCTTACCACTCGATCTCATCTACCGGCTTCTTGTCCTGGTTGATCTCCTCTGCATAGACGCTGCCGTTCTTAAGGTGTATCACTCTGTCTGCCATAGCCGTAAGTGCAGAGTTATGTGTGATGATGATAACAGTCATTCCTGTCTTCATGCTCGTGTCCTGGAGGAGCTTAAGGATCGACTTTCCGGTGTCGTAGTCCAGTGCCCCAGTCGGCTCGTCACACAGAAGGAGCTTCGGGTTTTTCGCGAGAGCACGGGCAATCGCGACGCGCTGCTGCTCGCCGCCCGAAAGCTGCGCCGGGAAATTGCCCAGCCTGTCCCCCAGGCCGACTTCACGCATGACCTCCGCAGGGTCCAGCGGATCGCTGCAGATCTGCACTGCGAGCTCCACATTCTCAAGCGCGGTAAGATTCTGCACCAGATTATAGAACTGGAATACGAACCCTATATCATGACGCCTGTACGTGGTAAGCTCTCTCTGGCTGAGTGCGGAGATCTCCCTTCCGTCAAGGAAGACTTTCCCCGATGTAAGCGTGTCCATACCGCCAAGGATGTTAAGAAGCGTGGTCTTCCCTGCGCCGGATGCGCCAACTATAACGGCAGTCTCACCCTTCTCCACCTGGAACGTGGCGTCTCGCAGAGCCTCTATCTCGACTTCGCCAGCCTGATAGACTTTCTTCACATTATCAAAAACAACATAACTCATTACTTATCCCTCTGAAGGTGACAATGGGGACGGTTCTGTCTGTCACCAAAAAGATGACAAACAGAACCGTCCATTTTGTCACATCCTGTCTTATATTTTACTTTATCTTCTTGCTTGTCTTTATCTTGCTCCAGTCTCCTGGAACGACGATATCACCGACCTTTTGGTACCATCTTACACGGACCTGATAGCGCTTTCCTTTCTTGAGCTTTGTCAGGGTCTTTGTAGTTTTTGAAGCTGCAAGCTTCGCAGTCTTCCACTTGGATGACCCTTTGATCCTGTAGCTGATCTCGTATCCGGTGATAGCGGAAGTATCCTTTGCCTTAAGCGTTACCTTGAGCTTGTGTCCTTTCTTTACCGTCAGTTTTTTGATCTTCACCTCCGGGGATGGCTCAGGCTCTGGCTTAGCCACACTCACCTCGACTACTCATTTTCCGTATCTGCCTGCGTCTACTGTGAGGTATGCTGTGCCTGCTGCTCCCGCAGGTGTGAGCACAGCCTGTGAATGATTCCCTTTATCCGGCTCTATCGTGAAGATCGACTGATCACTTGAAGTCCATGTGATACTGGATTTGATCTCGGGATCATCTACCCTGGTGCCTTTGAACTCTGCTGTCAGTGTGATCGGATCGTCTCCCTGCCTGAATGAGAATGTTCCCGGAGTTCCCAATGACCAGTTCCTCGCACTGACATAGCCTTCAAATACTTTGCCGTCGATCTCCACCGGCTCCAGAAACGAACAAGATCAAAATCATTCGCACACAGCATTTCCCTGCCAAGTTTTTCTTT
>CAZBFD010000032.1:0-13221 GCA_964491055.1 uncultured Eubacterium sp. | reverse complement strand
GGGATCGAGATCGGTACGGTTATGGACGTCAGTGAGATCATTCCGGGGGCGAGTGACAGCAGCATGAACAAGGGCGAAGTTGAGCTGCACATCCTCGGGTACGACATCGACCCTGACAACAAAGCCCTCTGCGACCAGATGCAGACGATCAAAGACTTCAGGGATGAGCGCAACAAAAAGCTGCTCTGGTATTTCCAGGAGAAAGGCTTTGATATAAAGTACAAAGACCTCATCAGGAATGAGGGACAGGAATATGTCGCGAAGCCTGATTTCGCGTGGGTATTCGTAAACAGGGGATATGTGCAGAACATATCTGAAGCTTTCAGATCTGAGAAGTTCCTCGCGGCTAAGGCGGTGCAGAGACTCAAGCAGATGCCTTATCCGACTGAGGATGCCATAAAGCTGATCCAGGGAGCAGGAGGAGTCGCCGTGCTCGCGCACCCGATGAAGACAAAGGGGATCGGTGCGAAGAGCTCAGATGAGTTTTTCGAAAACCTGATCAGGCTGATAACTAAACTCAAGGAGCTTGGCCTTGTCGGACTAGAGTGCTTCCATCCGTCGGCATCACAGCAGGATTCTGAGAGGCTGGTCGACATAGCGCACAGAACAGGCCTTAAGATAACGCTCGGGTCAGATTATCACGGACCGCAGGACAAGAAGCGCGTATAGCAATATTACAAATTGAATAAAGTATGATGGTTTACCCAGGGAGGAAATGGAGATGGCAAAGGTAGATTTCATCAGAAACCCGATCGCTGCTGCGATCAGGACCGAGAAGGATTTCAGCAAAGCGCTGAAGTCGGATGTGGACATGGTGTTTTTGCTCCATGCGAATATCATGACAGTCACACAGTGTATCAGAGAGATACATGAAGCCGGGAAGAAGGCGATGGTGCACATCGACTTTGCCGAGGGGATCGGCAAGGACCGGTACGGGATAGAGTATCTCGCTGAGCAGGGCGTAGACGGTATCTGCACCACACGCTCTAACATCGTGAAGGCGACAAGAGAGCTCGGTCTGATTTCGCTCCAGCGTTTTTTCATGATCGATTCTCATTCTGTGAGCACGTCGATCGAATCAATGAAGATATCAGAGCCGGACATCGTTGAGATCATGCCGGCGATAGTGACAAAGAAGATAAAGGAGTTCTCATCGCTTGTGGACGTGCCTGTGATCGCGGGCGGTCTCGCGGAGACTGAAGAAGAGGTGCGTGACGCGCTGGCAGCCGGCGCCGACTGCGTGTCTACAGGCGAATCTGAGCTTTGGGACCTGAAATTATGAAGATACAATTCTGCGGAGCGACGACCGGAGTGACAGGGTCGTGTCACCTTATCAAAACTGAAAATCATAACGTGCTCCTCGACTGCGGGCAGTTCCAGGGCGGCAAGGCCCAGGAGGCCATGAACAGGGAGCCGTTTCCTTTTGATCCGAAGGCTGTGGAGTGCATGGTGCTCTCGCATGCTCACATAGATCACTGCGGCAGGATACCGCTGCTCGTAAAGCGTGGATTCAGCGGCCCGATCTACTGTACTTCGGCAACGGCGGATCTTCTTAAGGTCATGCTGGAGGACAGCGCGTATATACACGAGAGGGATGCGGAGTGGCAGACCAAGAAGAATGTAAGAGCAGGACTTCCTGAAGTCGAGCCGCTGTATACTCTGGAAGACGCGGACAGGGCGCTCAGGCTTGTCAAGCCGGTCCAGTATGACCAGCTGATAGAGCTCAATGAGGACATGAGGTTCGTTCTGAATGACGCCGGACATATCCTGGGATCGGCTATTACAGAGCTTTGGGTAAAAGAAGGGGACTCGGAGACTAAGATAGTGTATTCCGGAGACCTGGGAGTGATGCACCGTCCGATCCTCAGAGATCCTGTGAAAATAAAAAAAGCCGACTGTGTGATAATGGAATCGACATACGGCGACAGGGTGCATCCTGATAACGCGATGGATGTGCGGCGGCTGATCGATATCATCATAAAGACTGCCGACAGGGGCGGATGCGTTGTAATTCCGTCGTTTGCAGTGGGGCGTACGCAGGAGCTGCTGTATGAGCTCAACCGTTTCTATGATGAGCATACGGAGTTTGACGATAAACTGGACAAGGTAAACGTATACGTAGACAGTCCGATGGCTACTACTGCGACCGAAGTGTTCCGGAAAAACGCACAGGTCTTTGATGATGAGGCGAGAGAGTACATCGTGAAGGGCGATGATCCGCTTGACTTCAGGAACCTTAAGTTCACGAGGAGCACCAGGGAGTCGCAGGCGCTGAACAAAGACAGGACGCCGAAAGTGATAATCTCTGCAAGCGGTATGTGCGAGGCAGGCCGGATACGCCACCACCTGAAACACCACCTCTGGGATCCGAAATCCAGCATTGTGTTCGTCGGGTACCAGGGCGTCGGGACGCTCGGGAGAGCTTTGGTCGACGGGATGAAAGACGTGTCTCTTTTCGGGGATCAGATCCATGTCAACGCGGAGATATACAATCTGGAGGGATTCTCCGGGCATGCCGATCAGAGAGGCCTGTTCGACTGGCTGTCAGGTTTTGAGAAGAGGCCGTCGCAGGTGTTCCTGGTGCACGGCGAGGAGGATGGCAAGCTGGCATTCGCGGATCTGATCAAAACACAGCTGGGATATGAACCTACGGTATTACGCGGTAATTCTGAGTACGAGCTCATGCAGGACGAGCCTGATCTTAAGCTCATCAACGAGGACGAAGCAGGAGCTGCTGCCGCGAATTATGAGGATGTGCAGAAGGTCAGGAACCAGATAGCAGAAATACAAAGCGAGCTGGAGACGATCATGTCCAATGCCCAGATCGCTCTCACAAAGGAAATGTCAGAAGAAAAGCTCCAAAAAATAAACAACATCGTACAGGATCTGAACAAGTCGAGCATGGACCTCGCGAGCACGGTGCTCGAGAAGAAAGGCGAGTAGATACGTGACGAGCATACGGGCATGATGATCAATACAGGGAATACTGACAGTGCAGAATATAGATAAAGCAGAAAGAAGAAAAGATATAGCTGAGAGCTTCAGACGAGGCCTCAAGTGCGGGATACCGATCGGGCTCGGCTATTTTGCTGTGTCCTTTACGTTTGGGATGGCCGCGGTAAAGGGCGGTCTTTCGGTGTTCGAAGCAACGATGATATCGCTTCTCAACCTGACGTCGGCAGGGCAGTTCGCCGGGATCGACGTCATGTTCGGCGGAGGGACTCTTGTTGAGATGGCTGTGACACAGCTTATCATAAACCTCCGGTACAGCCTGATGTCGTTCACTGTATCGCAGAAATACGACAGATCTTATCCGTTCTGGCACAGGTTCATAGTGGCGTTTGGAGTGACTGATGAGATATTCGGAGTCACGGCGGCGCAGCCTGGTAAGGTAAGCCCGTTCTTCAACTACGGCGCTATGATACTTTCCATACCGGGATGGACGCTTGGGACGCTTTGCGGTGCGATATCAGGGAGCATACTCCCTGCATTCATGACCAGCGCGCTTGGTGTCGCGATATACGGCATGTTCCTTGCGATAATTATTCCTCCTGCCAAGCACAGCAGGGTGGTCGCTGGAGTAGTGGTTTCAGCGATGGCGCTTTCCTGCGTGTTCAAATATGCGCCTGTATTGAATAAGATATCAGATGGCTTTGTCATAATAATAGTAACGGTGATAGTCGCGAGCACAGCAGCTTACTTCTTCCCGCATACAGGAAAGGAGGAGCGCTGATGTTCCCGAATTACTGGCCATACGTGATCGTCATGGCGCTCGTTACATACCTGATAAGGGTGATCCCACTTACACTCATGCAGAAAGAGATAACGAATGAGTTCTTCCTGTCGTTTCTTTACTATGTCCCGTTCGCATGCCTTGCCGCAATGGTGTTCCCGTCAATCCTGACATCAACGACATATCTGATATCAGCTGCAGTAGGCCTTGCGGTGGCAGTATTCATGGCTTACCTTGAGAAGAGCCTCATCACTGTTGCACTCACCGCATGCGCGGCAGTGTTCATATGTGAGAGGATAATAGAACTGGTGATGTAGGATAACGGCACCTCCTGAATGTACCTGGTACTTGCAGGAGGTGTTTTTTCATTGTCACAGGCTTTTGTTGTATGATATAATGATAATGAATTATTGGGTTTTGACGGACTCATTGACAATAGTATTAACAGAGGGTGAGTATAATGAAAAAACTTGGACTTATGGGCGGCTTCGGTCAGGAAAGCACGATCGCGTTCTACAGGGGCATTGTCGACAGGATCAAGGAGAAGCTTGGCGATGAATGTATGCCTGATATCACGATCGAGAGCATGAGCATATTCGAGGTGCTCGACCTTTGCGAGCATGGAAGGTATGCTCCTGTCGCGGACTACCTGACGGACGGCATGAGAAATCTGGACGCTGCGGGATGTGACATCATCGCAATGGCCGGCGTCACTCCGCATATCGTTTTTCCTGAAGTGGAAGCCCATACTAATAAAGAGATGGTGAGCATGGTCGACACTGCGTGTGAGGCTGCAGCGGCTGACGGCTACAGGAAAGTCGGCCTGATAGGTACGGTCCCTACGATGGACGGGACGTTCATCAAATGGGCTTTTGGCGCTAAGAAGATAGAGATCGTCACGCCAGGTGAAGAAGACAAGCTCGAGATAGACAAGATCATAAGGAATGAGCTCGAGCAGGGCATCGTCAGGCCTGAGAGCAGGCAGTTCATCCAGGATGTGGTAAAGCGCATCGATGACGCTAATGACATTGAAGCAGTGCTTCTCGGCGCAACGGAATTCTCGCTTATCTTTGGCGAGAAGGATTTCGTCGTACCGACGATCGACATGATGAGAGCACAGATAGACAAGCTGGCAGACTTGATTATTGAATAGGAGGAATGTAATGAAAACTTATGGACTGAGCAAGCTGGGCATAAAGCCGAGCGCATGCTATCGCAACCTTAATCCTTCGATACTTGTGGAGAAGGCTCTGGAAAGAGGAGAGGGACAGCTCACTGATACAGGAGCACTGAACGTCCTCACAGGGAAGTACACCGGGCGTTCTCCTAAGGACAAGTTCATCGTGGATTCCAAGGCAGTACACGACAAGATCGCATGGGGAAACGTGAACATGCCGACAACGCGCAAGGTATTCAACGAGATCAAAAAGAACATCGAAGAGTATCTGTGCGGCAAGGAAGTATTCATATTTGACGGTTTTGCCGGAGCAGACCCGAAATATACGAGAAAGTTCAGGATCATCTGCGAGCTCGCATCACAGGCTTTGTTCATCAATGACCTCCTGATCAGGCCGACAGCTGAGGAGCTTGAGGTGTTCGGCGACCCTGACTTTACACTTATCGCGGCGCCTGGATACAAAGTACCGAATCCAAAGGAGCTCGGCATTCATTCAGAAGCAGCGATCATGATCGACTATGAGAAGAAGATGGTCATCATCGCAGGATCACAGTATGCAGGCGAGATCAAGAAGTCAGTGTTCTCAGTCATGAACTACCTGATGCCTGTAGAGGAGAACATCCTTCCGATGCACTGCTCTGCCAATATGGATCCTGAAACGGGTGACACAGCCGTATTCTTCGGACTCTCAGGAACAGGAAAGACTACGCTTTCAGCAGATCCGAACAGGGCCCTGATCGGTGATGACGAGCACGGCTGGTCTGACGACGGCGTGTTCAACTTTGAGGGCGGCTGCTATGCGAAATGCATCGACCTTGAAGAAGAGCGCGAGCCTGAGATCTATCACGCGATCAGATTCGGCGCGATGTCAGAGAACCTTATCGTAGACCCTGTCACACGCAAGCCGGACTATACAGACGGATCACTCACAGAGAACACAAGAGTCGGCTATCCGATCTACTTCATATCAAATGCCAAGATCCCAGGATACGGCGGGATCCCGAAGACAGTTATATTCCTGACAGCTGACGCTTTCGGAGTTCTTCCTCCGATATCAAAGCTCTCACGTAACGCTGCTATGTACCAGTTCGTAACAGGGTTCACAGCAAAGGTAGCGGGAACTGAGAGAGGGATCACTGAGCCTGTACCTACATTCTCCACACTCTTCGGAGAGCCGTTCATGCCGTGCGATCCTGGAATGTACGCAGAGATGCTCGGAGCAAGACTTGACAAGTACGGCACACAGGTATACCTCGTCAACACAGGATGGTCCGGAGGCCCTT
Organism: uncultured Eubacterium sp.; assembly: GCA_964491055.1. Lineage (GTDB taxonomy): Bacteria > Bacillota > Clostridia > Peptostreptococcales > Anaerovoracaceae > Aminicella. The sequence continues at coordinate 7,028 of CAZBFD010000032.1, read as the reverse complement.
ACGGAGTCGGCCACAGGATGAAGCTGTCCTACACAAGAGCGATGGTAACAGCTGCACTCAACGGAGATCTCAAGAACGTCGGATATAAGCACGACGAACGCTTCAACTTGGAGATCCCACTGAGCTGCCCGAACGTACCGCCAGAGATCCTCGACCCGAAGCAGACATGGGCAGATCCTGACGCATACGACGCACAGGCGCAGAAGCTCGCTGAGATGTTTGTGGAGAACTTCCAGAAGAAGTATGCACACATGCCGGACGAGATCACAGAAGCAGGACCGAAGCCGCTGTAAGCTCGAACAGAATAACAGAATATTTATGCCCCGGGAGAAGATTCCCGGGGTTTTTTCATGTTTTTCTAAGTATTGTATGGTATAAAATAATTGAATAAGTATATGGATGGCTTCACAAGCCCGGGAGGGAAGCTGTTATGTTACTGAGAAGGGGAATCGCAATACTTACATCTGTGCTCATGGCCTTCACTATGATGCCGGCTCTTGCCGGAACGGATGTGTCCTATGCTGATAACAATGTGATAGCGACGCTGAACGGCATGTCGTATACGAGCTTCAGCGACCTGCAGAATGCGATGATAGATAATGCCGGTAAAACGTACACGATCGACATGAAGAGCAACTGGAATGCTGTAGACAGGCCGGAGTTTGACAAGTGCCTTGCTATTTCGTCGGGAAGCACTGTCACGCTAAACATGCACGGCTATATCTTCAACCGTGACAATGCAAGGGATAATGACTGGGACAGCAATGGGGGAACGATCAAAGTCGGATCAGACTCCACGCTTATCATAAACGGAAGTTCCACGAATGCTGAGAGCAAAGCGGAGCATCCGCTGGTGCCGGTATTCTCATCCACCAAGAGAGATGAGAAAGCGAGCAAGACCAAGACGTTCAGAGGTGGAGTGATCTGCGGCGGAAACAGTGTGGATAATTCAGGAGGCATCCAGATCAGCGCAAACTGCACAGTTACTCTTAATAACGTTACTATAGCCGGCTGCAGCGCAAACGACACCATCGTTACTGCAGGAGGTACAGGCGGCGGCGTCCAGCTGAACGGCAGGAATTCTTCTCTCAGGATGAATGACTCAACGATAACCGGATGCTACGCATATGATGATGGCGCAGGGGTCTATGTATATCAGGACAGATGCGTCATTGAGATGAACAACTCAGCTATAGAAGACAACTACGCATATTCTGACGGGGGCGGCATCGCTATAGATGATATGAAGGTATCGATAAGCGGGTCGTCAGGCTCCAGGGTATCATCAAATCACTGCGGCTCCAAAGGAGCAGGGATCTACAGCGAGAAAAAAGACGCCTCCATCAGCGGACTTGAGATCTCAGGGAATAAAGGAATATATGGTGCCGGCCTGTACGTTGATGAAGAGGGGAACTCTCTTTCAGGCCTTACAGTGAAAAACAATCTCTCGACGAAAGAGGGAGGCGGCATTTATATTGAAGATGAAAACAACTCGATCTCAAGCTGTGAGGTGACAGGGAACACCGCCACTACAGACGGCGGCGGTATCTATGTGTATAAGAACATAGACGAGGGCTTCAATGTGTCCGGAAAGGTCATAGTAACAGGAAATACAGCAAAAGGTAAGGGCAACAACTTCCATATCAGCGACAGTGATCCCGAAGATACACGTGTGAACTTCAGCCTTACCAAGGGAGCGGATGTCTATGTCAGCTACGAAGGTATCGGTGAAGGAGATAACGCCGTCATGGTTACAGAGGGCGAGGTCAATGATAAAAAGAAGAGCCCGAACTGCATACAGTACCTGACACCCGCAAACAAAAACTTCCACTTCACATTCAATGCGTCACCGAACCAGAGAAAGATCTACTATGTCAGAGACGGCAAAGACGATAAAAGCAAATACGGAGAGCCGGCACCGGAGCGCCCGACGCTTGAAAGGCTGGGGCCGGAGTTCGCAAATAACGCGAGCACAGGGAACGCGAGCTATACAAAGACAGACGCAGGTATAATAGGGCTTGTCGGCCCTGGCGGTGAGAAGGGAAATCAATACTATCTGGATTACGGTTTTGCTCATCACCAGCAGACTGAAGGAGATACAGAAGATGCTGACTCGGCGTTCTATTATTCTGACGCTTTCTTTGACCGTACCATCGATCCAAAGAAATACAATGAGCACCTGGCTACGGCGTCACTCACTCTGGCATACAGCGGCATGTACATCAGGCCGTTTGAGAAGGCTGACGCCAACGGAAACACGTATTACTACAAGCACGCCGCGGCGAGACAGTTCCTGGCAGATATCGGCTGCCCGGATCAGAACATCTACGTCAATGACAGCAATGTGAGCAAACCCGGCACCGACACTATCGGAGTCACGATCGCAAGCAAAAACCTGAAGGACTATTACGATGAGACCGGTTATATCCTGGTACCTGTAGTCGTAAGAGGCGGAGGCTATGAAAGAGAATGGGCCAGCAATGGGACTCTTGATAAAGCGGATCAGGTGAACGGAAAGGAAGCCAGCGGATTTGCCTATGCAGCCACACAGGTCACTGAAGAAATAGAAAAGTATATAAAGAAGTACAGGCTCGAGGACGAGCTCGCCGCCGGAAAGGTGAACTTCTGGATCACAGGTTTCTCCAGGGCCGGAGCAACGGCGAACATCACAGCGAAGAGACTCGTTGAGAAGTACGCATCAGGCGAAGGAGAAAAAGGAAACAATAGAGTTTTTGCTTATCCGTGTGAGGCTCCTATGGGAGGAACTGACGACGCGGAGAAGCTTGAAGATAAGACGAAATACTACTGCATCCATAACCTGATAAATGCATCAGACATAGTGCCTCTTGTCGCGCCTCAGCTTATGGGATTCAAGAGATACGGCGTGGATCACTATATCCCGGGGACAGAAGCAGGCGAGGTCATATCTGAGGTCAAGTCGGCCGGAAAGGGCGGAAACAACGGTCCTGAAAGGGTGACGACATACAGAGACAATGAGCTGCTTTACATAAAGGATAACAACAGGGCAGGCGTAAAGAAAGTCACGGCTGCCGACAAGGAAGGAATGCTGAAGCAGCTCAGGGCCATAGACTCAGGAATAATCGTCGACGATTATTTCCATCCGATGGCAATGGATATCATCCCTCCGCATATGTATGAGGAAGGAGAGTATGGCGGGACAAACCTGGAAGACTTCCTGTCGGACTTCCTCCGCTTCGCGCAGGAGGGACAGAAGCCGGAAGACTCAGGCTACAACTGGTCACAGGCTGTAAAGAACAGGGATAAATACGTATCTGATATACAGCCGGCGCTAAGAAATACGCTCGCGCTCGTGTTCACGATGTCTCCTGAGGACAGCGCAGGATTTATCGGGAGAGCTTCCACGATCATAAACAAGTTCAACCTGCTCTATGCAAGCGGCAATTTCTCGCTGTATGACATTTATACGGAAGCCATACAGAACTGGCACAATCTTCCGAAGAAGGACAAGAATAAGTATATCACCCAGATCTGGAAGAAGCTCGAGCAGACAGGAGCTTTTGATTATCTGAGCAGCAGCGACAAGGCAAAGCTTGAAGATAACTGGCCGCTGCTTGCTGAGTTCATAATGACACTTGTGCATTCAGACTACGGCTACTGCCCCGGGACAGACACAGGGAGACCGTCGACACAAAAATGGGCTAGAGGGGCAGAAGAAGAAATGATGTATCTTCCGACCTTTGCAACTTATGCTTCATATATTCTGATGAACCACTATCCTGAGCTTAATCTCGCATGGGCAAGGTATTATGACAGCTACTATGATGACGATACCAAGGAGTTCCAGATCGTACCTGACAAATGGACTGTATCAGCACCTGCTGCCAAAGTAGATGGAGAGAAGATAGCAGAAGGTGAAAAGAAGCAGAACACATTCACCGGGAGCAAGAAAGTCGTTCTTGAAAATGAGGATATAGTAGGAGAAGCTATCTATTATGACCTTAAGGATAACGATACCGGAGAGATACTCGCTGTAAACCAGATATACCGCGGCGGTGTGGACCTCGGGCTTGGAGATGCTGCTGTAAGATCGTTCATGATTACCGCATATGCCATCTCATACGGCGTTCATAGTGAAGAGGCTGTATATAACGTTAAGCTGCGTGATACAAAGCACACGATCATCTACGAATCACTGGATGATGAGGGCAATAAAGTACGAAATGAGTACAGGCTCGAAGAGGGACAGGAAACGGTAACAGAAGCTGGCATACCTTATGATAAGGACTTCGATGTCTGGAAAGTGAATATGCTCGACAAGGACGGAAACGTAATAGACTATTATGATGAAGACAACACCGCGGTAATGTTACTTGGCAGGAACAATGTCAATAATCCTAAAAAGGTCTTCAAAGTGGCAACTTCCGGCAGCTTCTTCCCTGAAGGCTACGGACTCCTGTTCAAGGCACAGTATATAAACAGGATCAAGGCTGTGAGCAGGATGATGGACTGGGCTCCGGTCTCGGGTAAAAGGCTTCCGGACAGCTTCAGTGTGGAGTTTAATAACGAAGAATACAGAGACTGCCCGGTCGTCTGGACATACACAAAAGAAATTGGCGGTGAGGCCAGGGTCTGCCCGGCATACGGCGAAGCATATGACGATACTGTTTATACAGCGACTGTTCTCATCGATCAGGATAAAGAAAACGGAATATTGTTCACACCTGAAGTAACGATAGATGAATATAACGACAGCCCGGCTGAGGCACCTGTTAAAGTGAAGCGGAACGCGGCAGACGGTAGTCTGAGAGTAACACTGACATATAACGCTACTGAGGATACCGGTGAGAACCCGAAGCCTGAAGCAGACAGTTACAGGCGTTTCAGGGTCGGGATCTGGGATACCAACCTCGAGGATTTTGATGGCGATGGGGGTTTTGTTGATTATTATGCAGTACCGGAACATGAGATAGCCATCACATATCCAGAGAGCCCTGGAGAGAGATTCGGCAAATGGGATCTAGGAACAGCGAACATCTCGCATATGGGAGGGACACTGACTGACAAGGTCATAGTCCTCATGCTTAACAAGGGGTACAGCGAAGATGATCCTGCCATCAAAGCGGAGTGCGCTCCGGTGTTAAGCAGGATGGATGTTGATCTCTATGATGAAGCAGGGGATCCATTGCAGCCTAAAAACCAGGCGAAGGATTCCGTCAAGGTGGAGACTTCTGTCACGATATCGAATACATATGAGATCGACCCTGACGATCTTAAGGTCGCATGGTCGCCCGACCCGGGTGAAGGCGGCAGCTTCAGGCAGGGAGAAAAATATACGGCGACAGTTAAGTTCAAAGAGTCTGATGACCAGAAGATCGGTGTCAGGATCAAAGGCTCAGGCGCTGAATATAAACGCATCAAGCCTGATTTCTATCCGGCTGATGACATGAAAGTCTTTTCAAATGGAGTAAGTGATGGAACGATCGCATTCCATGCAGAAGATGGATCAGTCACGAGATCATTCCATATGACGCCGTTAAGCTTTGATGCCGGGTCTGCGTACGATATAAAAGATGTGACAGGCCTGCCGCACGGCGTGAGTAAAGAAGAAGTCATGGATGCTCTCCAGAAAGCTGTGGTGATCGTCCTCAGCAATAACGACACGAGGGAAGTGCCTGTAAAGTGGCTTGATGCTGAGCCTGATAAGGATAAGGACAGCCTTGAAGAAATAACGTGGACAGTCTCCGGGAAGCTAGAACTTCCTGATGATATCGCGGCGCAGCCATTATTACCGCCTGTAACTGACGTAACAGCACACGTTACTGTAAATGAGGCAGATCATACGTCGGCTCCTTCTGCCTCAGTTGAGTCAGGTGAGTATTACTCCGATCAGATAATCACGCTCAGCACTAATGAGAAAGGCGGAAAGACGTACTTCACTACAGACGGACAGGATCCGGCTGAGCATGGTAAAGAATATAAGGAAGGCCAGGAGATACACTTCAGGCGGGATGAAATAAAGGAGGACGAGCAGGGCGAAAAATCGCTCACAGTTAAGGCATATACGAAAAAGGACGGTAATTTCGACAGTGCAGTAACATCATATGAATATGTGTTTAGCAACGATATTTCTCTTCCGGCACAGACAGACAGTGAATACGATACACTTCAGCAGGTGATAGTACCTGCAAGCAGGTTCTATACTATAGAAGATATACCGGAAGGTGTCACTATCGACGCATACGGAAACGCCACAGCTGTTGATGCCGGAACATATAAAGTGAGGCTCAAGCTCACCGATAAGAACTACAACTGGATCCACTCTGAAGAAGATAGTGTGGATGGACAGCCTCAGGAACCGAAGAGGACAACTGAGGACCAGATATTCACATTCAGGATCTATCCTCTTCCGATCAGATATGCGAGTGTCTCCGGTGTAAAAGACAAGATATATACAGGGAAGGCGCGCAAACAGAACGTTACGGTGTCACTTCCTGCAGTGAAGGCAACGCTTACTGAGGGTAAGGATTATACGCTGACATATAAGAATAATGTCAAGCCTGGAATAGCGGATATGACGGTAAACGGACAAGGCAATTTCTCAGGTACAAGGCCTTCACGCTATAAGATAACAGTAAAGGCGAAGCTGAAGTCCGCAAAGGCGAAGAAAGGCAGGAAGGCTGTTATCAAGTGGAAGAAAGCAAAGGCAGCCTCAGGATACCAGATACGCTACAGCACCGATAAGAAGTTCAAGAAGGGCGTCAAGAAGGTCACGATAAAGAAAGCAGGGACCACGAAGAAGATCCTGAAGAAGCTGAAAGCCGGCAGGAAGTATTACGTGCAGATAAGGACTTTCAACAAGTTCACGGACAGGGCTACAAAAGAGAAGATGACCATTTATGGGAGCTGGACAAAGTCTAAGAAGTTCAAGGCTAAGAAGTAGGAAGGGATACAGAGATAACCCTTCGTTTATTAGGGTCAGATCCAGAAACTCAATAAGACCCCGGCAGCATCTGCTGCCGGGGTCTTGATTACGATCAGAGTTTTGA
>CAZBFD010000031.1:0-13477 GCA_964491055.1 uncultured Eubacterium sp. | reverse complement strand
ATATAGCAGATATTCTGGAAGACGTGAACGATGAGGTCGATATCCATATGACCGTTATCTTGTTCAGGCTGCTTCCGAAAGATCTTGCAGTTGACGTATTTTCATATATGTCACCTGAAGATCAGGTGAATATCGTAAATGCTATAACAGATAAGGAGATCTCGTTCATCGTACAGGAGCTCGACTTCGATGATAAGATCGATATCCTGGAAGAGCTGCCCGCGACGGTGGTAAGCAAGATCCTTGCGAAGACACCAAAGGAAGAGCGCAGCCTGATAAACGACTTCCTGAATTATCCGCCTAACAGCGCGGGAAGCCTGATGACTCCTGAATACATAAGTCTCAGGCAGGACTGGACTGTCGGCGAGTCGCTTAGGCGGATCAAAGAGGGCGGCCGCGACGCAGAGACAATATACACCTGCTATGTTAAGGACGAAGGGCGGCACCTTATCGGGATCGTTTCATTGTCGACACTTGTCACGACAGACCTGGATGTCCTGATAAGGGACATAATGCATACAGATTATGTATGCGTGCATGTGCTGGACGACCAGGAAAACGTAGCTGAGGTTTTCAAGAAGTACGACTACATGGCGCTTCCTGTCGTGGATTCCGAGCACAGGATCGTCGGGATCATCACATTCGACGATATCCTGGACGTAATCGAAAGCGAAGCGACAGAGGATATCGAAAGGATGAACGGCGTTATCGACTTTAAGGATAACGACCGCGGGTACCTGGATATACCGGTCTGGCAGCATGCTCTTAACAGGCTGCCGTGGCTCCTCATCCTTATGGTGGCATACGTGTTCACCGGAATGATAGTAACAAGATTTGAAGCATCGCTTTCCAAGGTGATACAGCTCGTAACATATATGCCGATGCTGATGGGCACAGGCGGAAACACAGGATCGCAGGCTGCGACCCTTATAATCCGCGGACTTGCGACAGGTGAAGTTGAGACGGACGACTGGTATAAAGTCATATGGAAAGAGTTCAGGATAGGCATCCTCATCGGTGTTATCCTGAGCGTGGTGAATTTCGCCAGGGTCTGCTGGCTTGACGGCGCAGGCGTAAAGATAGCACTGACAGTATGTGTTGCAATGCTTGCGATCGTGGTATTCGCAAAGCTGATTGGATGCATGATCCCGCTGTTCGTGAAGAAGATAAACCTCGACCCGGCGCTCATAGCGAACCCTGCGATCTCATCAGTATCGGACGCCGTGGCACTCACGATATATTTCGCTATGGCGATGGTGTTCCTCTCATCGGAGCTTGCGTGATAATCTGAAAAAATGGATAGTTCGTTGATCAGAATAAATCAGACATATGTGAAGAAGTTCATCAGAAGAAGGGCTTCGAGCACGCACAAGGGGAGCTATGGCCATGTCCTCGTCATTGCCGGATGGGGCGGCATGGCGGGAGCATGCTCGCTATGCACGGAGGCTGCTCTCAGGACCGGATCGGGGCTGGTGTATGTCTGCACTCTGGAGAAAAATTTCCAGGTGATCCAGATAAGGACGCCGGAAGCTATATGCATAACGGCGGAGCAGGCCAGAGAGAAGCTCATGGAGCAGATCCCCGTGCCGGGGGCTGGCTTTTCCAGCTATGAAGCAGTCGCCTTTGGCCCTGGAATGGGAACAGGCAGTGAAGCGAAGGAAATGCTGGCGTTTGTCCTCGATAATTACGGCGGCCCTCTCGTGCTCGATGCTGACGGGCTGAATATCATCGCAGAGGATGATGAGCTCAGAGAGAAATTCTTCGCATATGAAGGACCTAAAGTCATAACGCCGCACCAGGGTGAAGCCGTGAGGCTCCTCACAGGGGCAAGGCTCGGAACGGGCGACAGGGAGGATGTCGCAGCGGCGCTCTGTGTCGGGTATAACACGATGACAGTACTGAAAGGCCCGGGCACACTGGTCGCAAGGCGCGATGGCAGCGAGATGGAGATCCTCCAGAACACTACCGGCAACCCGGGCATGGCGACAGCCGGATCAGGCGATGTGCTTACCGGGGTGATCGCGTCACTTGCAGGGCAGAAGCTTGATCTGTTTGATGCCGCGGCGTGCGGAGTCTACATACACGGAAGAGCAGGCGATATCGCGAAGGAAGAAAAGGGCGAATACGGCATGATCGCGAGCGATATAGTAAGATGCGTGCCATACGCGATCAAAGAATTCCTTAATACAGGACTGTAATGCCATCGTGATTTTGATCGTGAGCTGGAACGTTCCGGCTTGAGATATACACTTTAGATCGGCGATGAAAGGAAAAAAGAATGGAAAGGAAAGAGCTATCGTATTATGAAGAGATCGCCCGCCGGGTACGGATCGACATCATCAAGGCGACGTACAACGCGGGATCTGGTCATCCGGGCGGATCGCTGTCATGCGCGGATATTTTGACGGCGCTCTACTTCGGAGAGATGAACATTGATCCTGAGCATCCTGACATGAAGGGCCGCGACAGGTTCGTGCTCTCCAAGGGGCATGCTGTTCCGGCGCAGTACTCAGTGCTCGCGGAGAGGGGATACTTCCCTGTTTCTGATATCATGACCCTGCGTAAGCTGGGGAGTTCTTTCCAGGGCCATGGAAATATGCAGCTGGTCCCGGGAATCGAGATGTCGACGGGGTCTCTCGGACAGGGATTCAGCGCGTCAGTCGGGATGGCTATCGCAGACAGGCTGGATAATAACGGCGCCAGGGTATACACGCTGCTCGGCGACGGCGAGATCCAGGAAGGGATCGTCTGGGAAGCTGCGATGGCGGCTGCTCATTACAAGCTGACGGATCTCACGGCGATTGTTGACTGGAACGGCCTTCAGATCGACGGGAAGAACGACGATGTCATGACTGTAAGGCCGATAAAAGAAAAGTTCGAGGCTTTCGGCTGGCACGGCATCTCAATCGACGGGCATGACTTCAGCCAGATCTTCGCGGCGCTCGATGAGGCGCGCGCTGTGACTGACAAGCCGGTCGTGATCGTTGCGAAGACGACCAAGGGCAAAGGCGTAAGCTTCATGGAGGATGAGGCCGGCTGGCACGGCAAATCACCGAATGAAGAAGAAGCAAAGCAGGCAGTGAAGGATCTTGGAGGTGAGTGGTAATGGCAGAGAAAATAGCGACCAGGGCCGCATATGGAGAATTCCTCCAGGAAGAGGCGAAGGTGAATCCGGATCTCGTTGTTCTCGACGCTGACCTCGCCGGATCGACAAAGACAGCGATGTTCAAGAAAGTCGCTCCGGAAAGATTTTTCGATATGGGAATCGCCGAGCAGGATATGATGGGAGTCGCTGCGGGTATCGCATTATCGGGCAAAACCGTGTGCGCGTCGAGCTTCGCCATGTTCGCGTCCGGAAGAGCTTTTGAGATAATCAGGAATTCCATAGGATATACGCATGCTAATGTAAAGGTCTGTGCAACGCATGCCGGGATAACGGTAGGGGCGGATGGCGCAAGCCACCAGACATTCGAGGATCTTGCAATAATGAGGACGATCCCGGGAATGACAGTCATCAATCCGTGTGATGCAGTAAGCGCCAAGGCTCTCCTCAGGCAGGTGGTCGATATGGTGGGACCTGCGTACGTCAGGCTCGGAAGGTCGGCAGTCCCTGTATTCTATGAGGACGCGTCTGATGTCAGACTTGGCAAGGGCAATATGCTCCGTGACGGAAGCGACGTCACGATCATCTCGACAGGCATCATGACGCCTGAAGCCATGAAGGCGGCTAAGCACCTGGCAGAAGAAGGGATCGACGCCAGAGTGATAGACATGCACACAATTAAGCCGATCGATACCGATATAATCAGGAAAGCGGCTGAAGACACAGGATGTATCGTAACGGCAGAAGAACACGGTGTCATCGGAGGCCTTGGCAGCGCAGTAGCAGAAGTTGTCTGCCAGGAGTGCCCGGTGCCGATGGCGATGGTAGGCCAGCAGGATACGTTCGGAGAATCCGGGCAGCCGGCCGAGCTCCTTGAAAAATACGGCATGACAGCAGCAGCGATAGAAGAAAAAGTGAAGTATCTCGTGAACGCGTAGAAATCTTCACAGAAAAAACATATTCTTAACATCTCTTAAGACTTTTATTATGAGCAAGGTTATGTTATAATGGCTACCGTATGATGGAGCCGGAACAAGACCTTGCTCGTATATTTTTGATACGCGCAAATAGTTCATGCGGCTGATTTGCATTGTTTTAATGACACCTTAAAGGGGTTTTTATGATAACTTTTGACCATGTAACCAAGATATATGATGGGGTGAACGTCGGTCTGGAGGACGCGAGCATCGACATCGACAAGGGCGATTTCGTGTTCCTCGTGGGGCCGTCAGGCGCCGGAAAGTCGACGTTCATCAAGCTCATACTGAAAGAAATAGATGCTGATTCGGGTACTATTACTGTCGGGGATTATGAAGTGACTTCTCTCTCCAACAGGATGGTGCCTCAGCTAAGGAGAAGGATCGGCATGGTGTTCCAGGACTTCCGTCTTCTTCCGAAGAAGACGGTGTTCGAGAACGTCGCTTTTGCAATGGAGATCCTTCACATGAGGAGGAAGACGATAAAGAAGAGAGTCCCGCAGGTCCTTGAGCTTGTCGGTATCGGCGACAAGGGCGACAGGTATCCACAGGAGCTTTCGGCCGGCGAGCAGCAGAGGGTAGCGATCGCGAGAGCGATAATAAACAACCCGACGGTTTTGATCGCTGACGAGCCGACCGGAAACCTTGACCCAGACACAGCGTACGGGATCATGGAGCTACTCGAGCAGATCAACAACACGGGGACAACGATCCTGATGGTGACTCACGCCAAGGACATCGTGGACAGGATGGGAAAGCGTGTTGTCGCAATAGACTCGGGACATATCGTCCGCGACGAGTTCGGCCAGTACAACCTGGACGAAGCCGCGGACTTCACGGAGGAGGTGCTTGACGATGAGTAGGATATTCTATAACATCAAGCAGGCTCTGATCCAGATCGTAAGGTACAAGACGATGTCGCTCGCATCAATCTTCGCGATCACGGCGATGATGCTGATCCTCGGGCTTTTCTTCACGCTCGCGGTGAACCTCAATCTTTTCACCGAGATGGTGAAGCGTGACTATGATACCGTCGAAGTGTTCCTTAAGGACGACGTCAGCGAGGAAGACGCTAAGGCGATCATGAACGAGGTGACAGGGATCAACGGCGTCTCGGAGGTAGAGTACAGGAGCAAAGCCCAGGCGCTCAAGATCATGCGCGACCGCTGGGGATCGAGCGGATATCTGCTGGATTCTCTCGGCGGGAATCCGCTTCCGAACTCGATACTCGTTACCGTTACATCGCTTGACGCGGCAGATGCCGTAAACAGCCAGGTTGCGGCCATCCAGGGCGTGGAGAGCACCAAGTACTACAAAGAAACGGTCGACAAGCTGACCAAGGTCACGAATTTCCTTCAGTACGGGAGCTTGGCGATCATGCTGTTCCTTGTGCTGATCTCGATAATAGTAGTGTCAAATATGATCAAGCTCACAGTGTTCGCAAGGGCGCGTGAGATCTCGATCATGAAATATATCGGTGCGACGAACTGGTTCATCCGCGGGCCTTTCCTCGTGGAAGGCATCATCATCGGGATGTTGTCAGCCGCCGCGGCCGCAGGTATCGTATATGTCGTCTACAGCAACGCTGTGGACCTTATCGGGACAAAGGTCATGACTATCCTGTCGTCTCCGCTCGTTCCGCCTGAGTACCTGATGCAGAATCTCCTGATCATATTCCTCGCGCTTGGCGTAGGGATCGGGTCGACGGGGAGCATCATATCGATGCGGAAATTCCTCGAGGCGTGATTGTATCAAAATCTTGACATACACTTATTCATCACAGTGATGTTCCGCACTCGGACGCGGCTCTCGCCTAGCTGCGGCTTAACGCAATGGTACTAACCTCATGCGTCGCCTGAGCGGCTCGCATTCGCTAAGTACCAGCTACAGCAGGTGTCCTCGTGCGAAAGCATCACTATGAATAAAAGAAAGGGTAAATATGTATTGTAATACAAGGCTTAAAAAACTGTTGATCATTCTGCTTGCAGTGATCCTTGCAATCACTTCTACAGGGCTTTCCTACAGTTTTGCGGATGAGAAGAAGAAAGAGGAGTCTCTGTCTGAGAAGCAGGAGAAGAAAGAGAAAGAACTGAAGAAAGTCCAGAATGAGAAAGACGACGTATATGAAGAGCTGAATCAGATCTCCAGAGACATAGAGGCTCAGGAAACAGCTATCGCCAAGTGCAGGGCGAAGATCGAGAAGAAGAACAAGGCTATCGAAAAGACCGGGAAAGAGCTCTCAAAGATGAAGAAGGAGATAAGAGAGCGTAAGGACGGCCTTGACAACAGGCTCCGCACCATGTACAAGAACGGCGTGGTGGGATATCTTGACATAATCCTGAATTCCAACGATGTGACCGAGCTCATTACGAACGTTGACATGGTCCAGAAGATATACAAGGCTGACCAGGACACGCTCGATACTCTTGTTGAAGAGAGGATGCAGATCGAGGCAAAGGAAGCAACTCTCAAGCAGGAGAAAGAAGAACTCGACGCGACTAAGGAAGACCTGGCCGCAAAGGAAGCACAGCTGCAGGCAACCAATGAAGAGCTGAAGAAGAAGTACGAGAAGCTCAAGAAAGAAGAAGAGGAGATCCAGAAGGAGATCCAGAAGATCATAGAAGAGAAGAGAATACTGGCTGAACAGGGCATGGTAGACCTGCCTGAAAACTATAAAGGCGGCAAGTGGGTATGCCCGGTCTGGAGAAGCTACTACGTCAACAGATACGGTGAGTACCTTGCTCCGCGCTCATATGAGAGGCATCCTGGGATCGACATGTCTGCTCCTACAGGAACGGACATCCACGCTGCCGCTGACGGCGTCGTCATCAGGGCAAGCTGGTACGGCGGATACGGAAACGCTGTAGTTATCGCACACGGAGACGGGATCACATCACTTTACGGCCACAACAGCAGTATCTGCTGCAAAGTCGGAGATTCAGTAAAACAGGGCGATGTAGTGGCCAAGATGGGATCGACCGGATGGAGCACAGGCTCCCACTGCCACTTCGAAGTAAGGCAGAACGGATCACTCAGGAATCCGCGTGACTTCTGCTACATCCACGGACCTAACTCATGATAACAAAAACACACGGGCAAACGGGATTTTGATTGATGGAAATTGATGAGAAAATCATAGAGCTGCTTCACAGGAGGGGCCTCACGACTGATGAGGAGATCGAGGAGTTCCTTTCCGAAAAGCCGAAGGAGACATATGATCCATTCCTTCTTCCTGATATGGAAGAGGGGGTGGATCTTATATTGTCTTACTGTGACAGCGGCGGGAAGATCTGCATCTACGGAGACTACGACGCGGATGGAGTGACTTCCACGGTGATACTAACGGAGATCCTGTCTCAGCTCACGGATAACATAATACAGTATATTCCGTCGCGCTTTGATGAGGGTTACGGGCTGAACCGGGCGGCGATCGACACGATCAGAAAAGCGGGTGCTGAACTCATCGTCACGGTGGACTGCGGGAGCGTTTCTGTTGATGAGGTCGAATATGCGAAGAGCACAGGCCTTGACATCATGGTGACGGATCACCACAGGATCGAGGACAGGCAGGCTGACACGATACTGATAAATCCGGCGAGGAAGGATTCTGAGTATCCGTTCCCGTATCTTGCGGGGTGCGGCGTTGCTTTCAAGCTCGCGCAGGCGATAACGGATGCGGCGGGGCTCCCGAAGATGAATCTCACGAGGACTCTCGACCTTGTCGCCCTGGGAACGATCGGGGACATAGTTCCTCTCATTGGTGAGAACAGGATGCTTGTAAAGTACGGCCTTAGGGCAGTAAACACATCAGAGCGTGAAGCTCTTAAAGTTCTCGTGGAAAAGACAGGGCTCCACCCGGGTGCGGTGAAATGCGAGAACGTCTCATTCGTTCTCGTTCCGCATATAAATGCCGCGGGCCGCATGAGATCTGCTGTGCTCGCGCTAAAGCTCTTCCTCGCGAAAGACAGGGACAAAATGGAAGAGTATGCAGGAGATCTCGTTCAGTGCAACGCGGAGAGAAAGCGCCTCCAGAACGAAGTGTTTGAACGGGCATGTGAGCAGGTGGATGAAAAATATGGGAATGACGATTTTCTGCTCGTTGATCTTCCTGATGCTCATGAAGGCGTTGCAGGGATCGCGGCAGGGAAGCTGAAGGAGAAATACTACAGGCCGTCTGTGATAGTAACTGATAACGGGGACGGGATGCTTAAAGGGACCGGAAGGAGCCCTGAAGGCATCGACCTGTATAAGCTTCTCAAGAACGAAGAGAAGTGGTTCGGGAATTTCGGCGGGCACGCTGCGGCATGCGGATTCACCATGAAAAAAGAAGGCCTGGAGGAAGTAAGAGAGGATCTTAACAAGATAGCAGGCGAGATGCGCAAAGAATCGCCGGAGCTTTTTGACGGTACTCCGTCGCCTGATATAGAGCTTGAACAAAGTGAAGTAACAGTGGATTTCGCTGCGCAGCTTGAGCTTCTTGAGCCGTGCGGCAGGATGAACGAGAGGCCGCTCGTCTCAGTATCCGGAGTCCCTTGCAATGTAACGAGGATGGGAACTGACGGTAAGTATATCAGGTTCTCGATGGGAATAGCCGGCTGCACTTTCCTTATGTTCAAGAACGCGGAAGAGAAAGGGGATCTGGTCTTCAGCGCTGCGGGAAGCGGGCGTGAAGTTACTGTCGTAGGAAACATGTTCAGGCATGAATGGAACGGTAATGTGTCCGTACAGATAGTAGTGGAAGATGTAAGAATGGCATGACGAAGTAGTGCCGAGACCGTCTTAAGTGTTTTGAGGACGGCCGCGCCGCGTGGGGTGGAAATATGAAAATAAATGCAAAAAAGCTCATAAGGTCTTTGATCATAATGGCAGTGCTGGTCGTCTGCCTGACGCTTCTGGCTGCGTATGCCGTTATCACGTTCACCGGCCGGAGCATCGTGAAGAATGAGATGCTGAAGGAGAAAGATGAGCAGATAGCGGAGCTCGGCAAGCTGTACGAGATGAGAGATGACATCGACGCAGACTTCTTTTTCGATGCTGATGAGAAAGCCGAGATGGACGCGATGGCGGCGGGCCTTGCGGAAAGCCTGGACGACGAATACTCAGTGTACATGACCGAGGAAGAGCTCGCCGAATGGGAGGACGCTGTGAACAGCGGCTTCACGGGGATCGGCATAACGTCGAATGCTGAGGACGGCCGGGCCGTAGTGCTCTCTGTCGCGGACGACGGACCTGCGGATGCTGCAGGTATCGAAGAAGGCGACGTGATCAAAGCCGTGAACGACCAGGATTTTGATAATGAGAGAGACTTCCTACAGGCGATCACTGGAAAGCCGGGCGACACGCTCAAGCTTACGGTGCTCCGCGGCTGGTACACTTTCGACGTCGACGTCACGATCGCGGAAGTCAAGATGCGCGCGGTCACGAGCAAAGTCATGGATAAAGACATCGGCTACATCCGCATCACGACATTCAGCAAGACCTCGTCGGACGAGTTCAGCGCAGAGCTTAAGTCACTTATGGATAAACAGGTCAAAGGTCTTGTCATCGACCTCCGTGACAACGGCGGCGGATACGTGGACCAGGGGATAAAGATCTGCGATACGATCCTTCCGGAGTGCACGATAGGATACCTGGAGAATAAGAAGGGCGACAGGGAGACATTCAACTCGGACGAAGCCTGCATAGACATCCCGCTCGTAGTGCTGGTGAACAAAAGGACCGCGAGCGCATCAGAGATCGTCGCCGCCGCAGTAAAAGGAAATAAGGCCGGCGCGATCGTAGGGGTGAAAACATACGGTAAAGGCCTGTCACAGAAAGAATACAGATTCGACGACGGATCTTGCTTAAAGCTCACTGTCGCGCAGTACCTGACCCCGGCCGGAGACCCGATCGACGGGAAGGGAGTGAAGCCGGACAAGAAAGTGAAAGTGAGCGACGATCCGGAAGCAGGGGACGTCCAGCTGAAGGCGGCGGTGAAGCTGCTGAAATAAAAGTACTTGTTGACTTTAAAGCGTCAAAGTGTTATAGTCTGTTCGTAAAGGGGGATGGCACAGAAAGGAGCAGATCATGGCATATAAATCGATTCTGGAAAGACCGGATGTGGACGAGCTTTTTGATGCCGTACTTACGCTTAAGAACAGGGAAGACTGCTACAGATTCTTTGAGGACCTCTGCACGATAAACGAGATACACTCGATAGCTCAGAGGATGGAAGTCGCCAAGTACCTTGCAGAGAAGAAGACATACAGCGAGATAGAGAGCATCACGAACGCGTCGACTGCCACGATCAGCAGGATAAACAAGTGCCTGGTGTATGGCGCCGGCGGCTACAGACTTGCGCTTGACAGGCTGAAAGAGAAGAGAGAAAGCGCTCCCGAAGAACCGGAAGACGACGAATAGTGATTGACGACTTACGCATAAATCGAATATGAAGCGCCCAAGTATGGGCGCTTTTATAGTATAATAGATATATGGATGTCATCTTTGTGAAACAGGGTGAATATGTGAGAGGGGACGAAGCGTTCCCGGTACTGGCCGGACTTGTGAAGGAGTTCCTGGAGCTCTCGGGAAGGCACGATATTGATGTGTCTGCTGTTACTCAGGATGTGATCAGGAGGACACCGGAGGGACGGCCGTGCTGCTGTATTTCGGGTGCGCCGGACATTTCTGTCACACATTCGGACGATTTATGGATGTGCCTTGTTTCTGATGAAAGATGTGGGCTGGATTTTCAGTACATGAGAGAGCAGTACATACCTGGTGTGGTCGAAAGGTTTTACACTGGGGGTGAGCGTGAATATATAGAGGGCGGAGGCACAGGACAGTTCACTGGTTCGTTCCTGAGGACTGAAGAAGGACGAGTCGGCAGGTTCTTTGATGTCTGGGTCAGGAGAGAAGCGCTCGGTAAATATGACGGGCACGGGTTCTTTGGAAATTACCCGGATTCAGCTCCAGGAGGGATATTGGCAGACAGTGTGTATTTCATCCGTGAGAACACAGTAGAAAGCAGGCAGGTATATATGCATGAGATCACACCGGACATGCTCAAGTCAGCAGGGATAAAACCTGAAGCAGGATTCCGTGCTGCCGCAGTGACCAGATCAGATGAACTGCCGCTGATCAAGGCGCTTCATTAGTGACATGTTTATTGCACATAAAGCAAAACCATAGTGCATATGCACTAAAACTGAAAGGTCAGGATGGATAATAAAGGGAAGAGAATACTGGATATAGATGAATGCGCCGCAAAGAAACTCTCGCATAAGGAGATGAGCGCGAAAGAGCTCAGGGATTATCTCCTGAAGAAAGAATATGATGCGGCGGAGGTCGACAGGGTGATCAAAACCATGCTCGACTTCGGATACCTTAACGACGCCAGGTATGCGACCGAGTTTCTCATATATGATTTCGGGCGTGGAAGGAGCCTGAAGAAAGCATTCTATGACCTCAGGCAGAAAGGCGTATCCGAGGCTGATATAGAGAAGGGATATAATGAATACCTCGATGAGTTTGGCGAGCCGGATGAGCACAAGGCGGCGCTCGAAGAAGCGAACAAGGTTTTGATGGCGGCTGACCTTACGCCGGGGAACATCCCCGAGGATATGAGAGAGAAGATAAACGGCCGGATAGCGCGGCGCCTGTACACCCGCGGATTCTCACAGTCGCTGATATATGACATACTGCGGGAGGTGCGGAATAAGGCGGATCTTAATTCATGATCAGCGATACTTCTGCTAGATAAACTGGGTTTTAACTAATTGCGTTTTTTATTTAGAAATCGTACTTGTGCTCTGCCTAAAATAGTTTGTCTGTAGATAATTACGATTTTCTCCCTTCGCCTGCTACAATTCCATGTGATAAACAACTTGCTTTTCTACAGAAAATCTCGGTCACGTACTTCCACCGTAGATCAACTCTTATGGATTCTCTTATTTGCTACAATTCCAGGGAATGACCCGAGTTTGTTCTACGGATCACCTGCTTTTCTGGCGGTATTTGTAGATCAATTCCTATTAATTATCTCATTTGCTAAAATTACCGAGAATAACCTGGGTTTGTTCTACAGGATACCTGCTTCTACGGCTGTCTTTGTAGATAAATATTTATGGATCCGATCACTTGCTACAAATTATTGAGATAGTCGAGAGTTGTTCTACAGGTTACCTGGTTTTAAGGCTGTAGCTGTAGAAGAGTCGGATATTACTGGCTGATTTGCTACGGATTCTCATCATTTCACTCTATTTTTCTACAGAGCCTCATTACGGGAATGTATTATAATCAATCCCGGCTTATGAGGGAGGATAATCATCACTACAAATTCGTTTTTTTCAGGGTGTTTAGTATATTGACAGATTTGGTACAATAATAAGTAGAAAAGGAACTGACGTGAATGCTCAGGATTAAAAGCCAGCATACGTCAGTTCTGATTATGTTTACTTCTGGCCGTGTGTCTGCGTAAATGAAAGCCTGTGCAGATCGCGAGCATAATGTATATTTGAAAGGAAAACAGTAATGGCTAAAGTAGATATTTTCTCGGGGTTCCTGGGAGCGGGCAAGACGACACTTATCAAGAAGCTTATCGCTGAAGCGTATGGCGACGAGAAGATCGTCCTGATCGAGAATGAGTTTGGTGAGATCGGGGTGGACAGCGGCTTCCTTAAGGAGACCGGTGTACAGATAAATGAGATGAGCGCAGGATGCATCTGCTGCACGCTCGTAGGCGACTTCGGAAGAGCGCTTAACGAGGTAGTTGAGAAATTCGACCCTGACAGGATCCTGATCGAGCCGTCCGGAGTGGGTAAGCTCAGCGACGTGATCATCGCAGTGCAGGATCTCCATAATGATAAGATCCAGCTTAACGGGTTCACGACGGTAGTTGACGCAAAGAAAGCGAAGATGTACCTCAAGAACTTCGGTGAGTTCTACAAGAACCAGGTCGAGAATGCGAGCTCGATCATCCTGAGCCACACCAGGGGGCTCTCTGATGAGAAGATCCAGGAAGTCGTGAAGATGATGCGTGAGATGAACCCGACAGCGTCGATCGTTACTACTGACTGGGATCAGATCTCAGGTAAGCAGATCCTTGAGACAATGGAGAAAGAGAAGACTTTATCAGCCGAGCTGGATAAGCTCCGTGAGGAAGCATATGCCGAGCAGGCCGAGCACGAGGCAGAGCATCACCATCATCATCACGACGATGACGACGATGAGGATGAGCACGAACATCACTGCTGCCATCATCACGACCATGACGACGATGAGGAGGAGCACGAACATCACTGCTGCCATCATCACGACCATGACGACGATGAGGATGAGCACGAACACCATCACTGCCATCACCATCACCATCATCACGCGGATGAAGTATTCGACCAGTTCGGAGTCGAGACAGCTA
>CAZBFD010000030.1:0-13687 GCA_964491055.1 uncultured Eubacterium sp. | reverse complement strand
TGCTTCAAGATCGTACCTGTAAGAGAAAGCAGCGGAGATAAACTTGTCGCAGGCATAAGAGAACTTAAGGACAGGAAAGAAGACTAATCGATATATGAGAATAGCTTTTACAATAATATTTGCATGTCTGATCACAGCGCTTCTGGTCTGCGCACATAAAGCACGACATTCAGGGAAAGATTTGGGCATACCGGTCATGTACATGCTCCTTGCTTTGATACCCCCGATAGTCGGTAATCTTATAATCATAGCATCTACAGACAAAACGGTGTCTACTATAGGATATTACATATATTTTCTTGGCATGGATCTTGTGGTCATGGTCCTTCTTCAGTTCAGCATGATATACTGTGATATCAAATGCAACGAAAAAATCAGCGCCCTGATAACACTGATAATAGGCCTGGATGTACTGCAGATACTGTCTAACCCGTTCATCGGGCAGACCTTCGCAGTGGAGGAGATCGTAGCATACGGGGCGCCTTACTACCGCCTTATACCGCTCCTTGGACAGACATTCCACCGCGTAGTGGACTATGCGATAATCGCTGCTGTAGTTGTGATGTTCATAGTAAAGATACGTCGGTCGCCTCGCGTATATACAGAGCGTTATGCAGTTATACTTGGGGTAATGGTCGTTACTATCATATGGGAGACGCTGTATATCTTATCAAGAACGCCTATGGACCGTTCTATGATAGGTTTCGGCGTGTTCGGGCTCCTGGTATTCTATTTTTCGCTTTACCACAAGCCGTTCCTCCTTCTGGACAGGATGCTTGCTGCGATGGCTTCAGACATACCGGAAGCGCTGTACTGTTTTGATATAAATGGAAAATGTATCTGGGTGAATAAGCGCGGAATAGAGCTTGCGAATGTGACAGGGAACAGCTTCGATACTGCTGCATTAAAGCTGGAGACGATGCTTGGAGATCTTCAAAATATTGAAGACGACAAGCCTGAGCAGCGTACAGCAGGAAGCGGTGAAACCGCAAAGAGCTACGTCCTGGAGCGCCGCTCTGTAAAAGACGATAAGGGCCGGTATGTCGGTGCATTCCTGAGTGTCCGCGACAACACAAGAGAGCAGAAGACACTGCAGCATGAGATATACAACGCAACGCATGACTCGCTCACTCATCTGTATAACAGAGCGGGCTATGACCTGCTTGTACAGAATCTGGACATGTCGAACGCAACGATGCTCCTTCTGGATGTAGATGAATTCAAGTCTGTAAACGACGAATACGGACACCAGGTCGGTGACCGTGTCCTTCAGAAAGTGGCAAGGACCATGGTGCGGTATTTCCGTACGGAGGACTATGTGTGCCGAATTGGCGGCGATGAATTCATAGTGCTCATGTTCAGAGTGGCCGAGTCAGAGTACGGTAAGATCCATGACCGCATAGAAGCCATAAACGATACACTGATGGACGGATCAGACGGACTTCCACAGGTAACGGTCAGTGTCGGTCTCGCATATGGAAATAAGGGGATCGATCCAGAAGAACTGTTCGCACACGCAGACCGCGCCCTTTACAATACAAAGCACGAAGGACGCAACGGCATTACACGCTACAGCGACAGCCTTACTGAGGATGATACTATATGGGAGAGTAATGAACCTAACACAGAGACATATAACTAAAGGAGGTGACAAAATGGATGGTCCGTTTGTCACCTTTAGCCACACCGTTGGCACTCCGGGGGAGAGTGTGGTATAATTCGTTATTGGGTATGAGATGATGGTATGCATGGCGTGTGGGGATGCGCTGTGCTGTACATACAGGGGGTAATCATGGGTAATAAGAATATGGAATGGGAGCAGGGAAGAATGGCGCCGCGCATGCCTAAGCGTGCCATGTCTCCCGGTTTCGTCCGTTTCACTAAGATATGGTCGATAGTATATGTTGTACTTTTGGCCATTTTTATTTTCACGCTCCTGACCGCGGACATACTACCGCTGGTTCTTCTGGTTCCTATCATCGTGCTCCTTGTGGGAGCGAGCATGCTCATTGTTCCCGAACTGTTTTTTGCAAATATAAAGAAGAGCAGGAAGATAATCGCGCTGGTGTTATCGTGCATCCTGATACCGATCTATGCATATGGTGCTATAGGACTAGGCACTTTGTCAGGGTTCTTCTCTGCGATCACTGGTAATGAAGAGCAGACTGTGACATTCCTCGTCATAACGCGTAAGGACAGCCCGGTAAAGGAACTGCCTGAGCTTGAAGGGAAGACTGTCGGAACGTACATAAATGAAGAGCCAGTGTACATGGCCGCTAGAAAAAAGCTTGCCGAGGATGTCAGTGTCAACTTCATGACAAGCCCGAGCATTACCGAGATGGCGAGCTCGACCCTGGTCGGAGGTTTTGATGCAACTCTCATGACCAAGTCGCATTATGATATGCTGAAGGATAAAGATAAAGACTTCCGGAAGAACACCAAGGTCCTGCACAAATTTAATGTGAAGATGGATGAGGCGGACCTTGCAAAGCGAGTAAACGTCACGAAAGAGCCGTTCAATATCTATATAAGCGGCCTGGATGTGTCAGGAACGATCGATGTGACTTCAAGGTCTGACGTTAACATGATCATGACAGTCAACCCGAAGACGCACAAGATCTTGCTCACCTCGATACCAAGAGACACCGTGATCCACATGAATGAGAAGGGCGGCGCGGCGGACAAGCTGACGCATACCGGGATCTACGGAATAGGATGCTCGCTTGGCGCTGTGGAGGACCTGACAGGCCTCGACATGAACTACTACGTAAAGGTGAATTACACGACTGTGAAGAAAATGGTCGACGCACTCGGCGGGATCGACGTGAAGTCTGACTACGAGTTCGACACACACGGCATGAAGGCAAAGTTCCATTTCAATAAAGGCTGGAACCATCTGGACGGAGAACATGCCCTCGCGTTCGCGCGCGAGAGGAAATCGTTCCCGGACGGTGACATCCAGAGGAACCGCAACCAGGCGAAGGTAATGACCGCGATGCTGAAGAAGGCGACATCCAGCCGTACGATCATGATGAACTACACGAATATTCTGAACAGCACCAAGGACTACATGCAGACAAACATGAGCAAGAAGGAGATCAGCTCCCTTGTCAAGATGCAGATCGCAAAGAATCCGAAGTGGAAGATCAGGCGGCAGAACATGGAGGGACCTTCAACGTTTATGCAGTGCTACTCGACAGGGGATTACCAGGTATCGGTAGTGCAGGTGAGCGACGAGTCTCTTGAGAAAAGCGTGAAGAGGATAAAACGGGTCATGAATCCGCCTGAAGAAGAATCAGAAAAAGAAGAGAAAAAATTCTTTTTCTTCTGATAAAAAATCATTGATTGCTATTGAAATAAAGCAAAAGTATTGATAATATAATTAGTGAAGTGAATATTTCCGCGTCTGACTAACGGAATGTGGTGTAAATCCACGCTGTATCTCAGCAACCGTGAGCTTTTATGCAAGTCGGGAGACGAGTCAGGCAAGGTGCGGCATCTTCTGAGGCAGGATGCCGGACTGAAATGGAAGGGTTTTGATGGTGAGAGAATCCTGTGGTGCTAAAGCGGCGGCAGAGGATCACCGGAAGAAGCTTCCGACGGCGGGACAGCTGACATGCTGACGGGCCGGATGACAATGGATCAAGGGACTGCCTCAAAAGGGCAGTCCTTTTTGATCGGCATATCTCTTAGGTGGGTTTTCGTCGAGACATCTGTCAGATATGTCTTATATTACGGGACTGCCCCACAAGCAAATCCCGTAGGGAGAAGTAGCTGCCTCAGGCGGGACTGGCTCAGGCTTTCAAGTCAGTCTCAAACGAGGCAGTTTTACTATTCTCCCTTATGAATGTGGCCGCTGGCTCTCAGGCAACTGATCAGGCGGGGAGCGGCGGTGTGAACGATCGTTTGGCAAGGCGGCGTGAATGCCGCAAACAGGACCTGTTTAAAAAGGAGGAATGTAAAATGATGCTGTGGCTTATGTACTTTGCAACAAGTACAGGCGAAGCGTGCGACATGGTCGACAAAGCTATCAAGGAGCTTAAGACAGAAGATCCTAAGTACGCTCAGGCGCCTTTCATGAGGATCAACATTGACCTGGAACTCAACCAGGGACACAAGTATGAAGTGAAGAATGTTCCATGCATCTACGCCGGAAAAGAGAAGATGTTCGAGTATGAACCAGGCATGACATATGAAGACATCAAGAGCGGAGTTGCAAAATGCATGGATCGTTTCATCAACGACGCCATTCTGTAGGCTGCTGAACGCGGCATTAGTGATTAAATGGTCTGCAATTCATCCGGCAGACAAAAGGATCAATATCGACCAGAAAAGACACCGGCCCGGTTTGCTTGAGACAGGCCGGTGTTTTGCTGTTCAGAGCACATGGGAAACACTATGATCTGAGGATAAAAAGCAGGTATTTTTACGGCATTACAGGCGCCGGAAGTATTGACTGAAATAAGGTATAGATATAAAATATAATTACATAAAAAATTGAAAAGATTTCATGCGCTTATTATAAGCAAATGGGAATCAGGTGTGAGTCCTGAGCGGTACCGCCACTGTGACAAGTGAGCAGTACTCTGTGGCAGAGAAGCCGGGAGCATATGCAGTTATCGACGTCCCGCATATTCCGATGGATCTGTTGAAAGCCGTACATTCACTGTTGATTTTGATATGGGAAGGATATACGGTTATCTGAGTGCTGCTGTGATCTTGCAAGCCAGGAGACCTGCATGGAGTCGACCATGGCAAACGGTCTATTTGCGATGATGGTAAATGCGGCAAAAACGGGCTGCGGCAGGGGTGCCGTAGTTTTTAATATAGGCCGGATGTCGATCTATCTGAATCAGAGGAGGATTGATGAAGATGAAGAAACTGACAAAATTATTACTCGGATTCTCAGTACTTGCGGTACTGATGGTCTGCATGACGACAGTGTCATTCGCAGGAACGGCAGACGACAAGGTGACGGTATTTTACCATGCTGCTGAAGTCGGCAAGTTCGTATCTATGGATAGAGCGCTTGAGGTCCAGGGCGATCTGGTCGAGCAGAATTTCCCTGAGGTCGCCAAGTATGAGCCAAAGAAAGGTGTATCCTGGCTGGATGCAATAGTTGCTGACCACATCAGGAAATATGGTGCTGACAAATTTAAAGAGCATTTTACATTAATTGATGGCGGTCAGGGAGCATGGGTAACGAGTGCATATGACCAGGGACTGCTTGCGGCTATAGATGGCACTACTTATATTGATCCGATCCATTCTGAAATAAAGGATGGAGCAAACCTGACAGCTCTTCTTTACAATGACGGCGACTATAACAGGACATTCAGTTATTTCGATAAGATGTCTTATACAACTAATATTTATGAGCCTCTTACCGTGGATATCAAAGCCACATCATATGATGTGGACTATCCTGTAGATGATGCGAAGCTCGCTATAGTCAATACAGAAACAGGCGAGTTCAAGGAGCTGGAGACAACATTTGCTGATGGAAAAGCCAGTGTTTACTTTGATGATCCTGGATGGTACCTTATTACAGCTATCGGCAAAGTCACATATGATTCCTGGGGTTCTACCGTAACTACAGATTATATGGGTGCGGTTGCTTATGTAAAAGTATCCGACGCTGTACTTGTAAGCTTTGCAGCAGGAATGCCGGGATCATATGACTATGTCAATGAGATGCTTTTTGTAAGTGGTGATCTTGTAGAGACATATTTCCCGGAGATGGCAGAATATGAATGCAAGGGCGTGTCATTTGCAGATGCTCTGGTAGCTGCACATATTGATAAATATGGCGAAGCAGACTTTAAAAATCATATGGATTTCGGCGCAAAGGATTGGGTTGCCAAGCAGTTCGACCATACTCTCTGCGGCTGTTATGCGGTAAATAGCAAAGTATTAAGTAATGGGGTAAATACAGATCCAGTAAAACAGTATGATGCTCTCTATGCCGGAGCTTACTCAGATGAGACCTATGCGGATCTGTACTACAGCTTTGATCAAGCTGAAGTATACACTACGGCAGGTAAAGAAGTAACATTGAATATCGTTGTCGATAACTGGGGAACACCTGTTGTTCCTAAAGAAGTTACAGTCAAGCAGCTGGATGGCGCAACATGTGAGCTGTCTGACTTCACGGACGCAACATACGATAATGGCAAGATCACATTGAAATTCAGCAAGGCTGGAGTATACAGGATCGCAGCTGAAGGCCTCGTAGATTATGAAGGATATTATGGACCGGCGACAGGAAAGATCATGGGAGCATATTGCTATGTCGAGGTCGAAGATGCCGTGCCTGCAAAGCCTGTTATCAAGTCTGCCAAGAGAAATACCAAGACAAAGGCAACAGTTACCTGGAAGAAGGCAAAGAACGCTAAGAAGTATGAAGTTGCCTACAGGGTAAAGGGCGCCAAGAAGTGGACTACAAAGAAGACTTCAAGCACCAAGATCGTGCTCAAGAAGCTTAAGGCTAAGAAAGCATATCAGGTCAAGGTTCGTTCGATCAACGGAAGTGCTAAATCTGCTTACAGTAAAGTAAAGACCATCAAAAAGAAATAGCATTTTAATCTGATTTTATTGATTGTGTTATATAACTAGGACAGACAGTGTGAAATAGTATATAATATGATTAGGCCGAGTCCGGGCAGCAGCTTGTCTGCTGCCCGGGCATAGACGTTATTAAAAGGATGGGATCAGGGAACTATGAAGGATATGCTGGGGAAACTGAAAAACACAAATTATCTGAAGAACCGCAAGGCAAGGCTCGTTCTGCTTGCGCTTCTGTTTACGCTGGCATTCTGTGTATTTGTTACTGCTACACTATTTGCCAGCTCTTCTTATGTTCCGGAAGATACAGTAGAAGAGCTGAACTATGAAAGGTCTCAGGTATATGTAGACGGCACAGGCTATTCGCTTGATGACAATTCCAAGAAGCAGCATAAAGAAGAAGAGGAAGAGCGCGACATAATCCAGCAGGAAGACCCGAAGCCGCAGGAGGTGGAGCCTCCAAAGACGTATACTCCGCCGACAACAAATCCGAACACAAGATCGTACCCGAATACGAATACATACAACGGGAATACTTATCGCCGTCCGACATACACTCCGCCAAGAAGAACAACGCCACAGCAGAATAACCAGAACAAGCAAAGCAAGAAAAAAGAAAAGAAAGAAAAGAAGAGCGATTACGAGAAGAATAAGGAAGAAGTATCAGAAGACCCGGTGATAAAGATAACCGGCGTAAAGAAGAACCAGAAAGTAAAGGGAAAGACAAAGAAATTCAAAGTCAAGGCAACAAGCTATGACGGTGATAAGATAACCGGGAGCAAGCTCACCGTAAAGATGAACGGTACCAAGCTTGTCTCTGAAGGTGATGATACTTACGTTGGAGATGTGATCGACGGTACTAACAAGATCGAAGTCAAGGCCGTCGACGAAAGCGGGAGATCGTCAGAGAAGACTGTTAAGTTCAAGGGGATCACTGATGAAGAGCCTGAAGAGATCGGCGAGCTTGAAGTGGTCGTCACTGCAGAAGCACTTGGACTTGATACTGTAGTAGATGAGCAGACAGTGAAGATAATGGATAATGATCAGCTCTCTGATGTGGTCAAAAGATACTTTGATAATTCAGATGCGACAATAGAAGATATCGGATCCGGCTATTTTGAGCTGGGACGTATCAATAAAGATGGGATCATCGAGGATATACCGGAAGAAAAACTGCAGGAATTTGAGGAAAACGGCATTCCGGTCCCTGATGACAAGAATTCACTTGGACTGAACGACTTCGGCCCTGGATCCGGCTGGATGTATAAAGTTGACGGCACAGCGCCAAAGAAATACATGTCCAGTGTTGATCCGAAGGACGGATCAACTGTTGAGATTTATTACACCGTGTCAGGTATGTAGAAATGAACAGATCATTAAAGATGAAAACAGCAGCGATATTTGCCATTACTGTGGCCTTTATCGCTTTATATATTATTGCAGGTGAAGCAACGTATGCCGTATCATCATGGCCTTCATTCCGCGGGAATGAGTTTAATAATGGCCTGGTAGGCTTCGGTACACCTATAGAGCAGAAAGCAACGGAGCCCGTATGGATCAAAAAGTTCGGGGAGTCGGCGAGCGGCATGAGCGGCTGGGCCTACGCTCCTAACACACCGATCATCGTGAACGGAGACATCGTCACGACTTCATCAAAAACCATTATGCGTATCGATTCAGACACAGGGAAAGTACTGGATGAGGGGACTATGGGCTACGCAGTGAACTGGGGCTATACTCCTCTTACGTATGCGGAAATGGAAGATAAGACAGGGGTCCTGTACTGCCCGCTTGCAGGTGGGAACATACAGGCATTTGATGCGGACGACCTTGGAAAGGGACCGCTCTGGACATTCAAGGCGACGGAAAAGGATGCCGCCGGTAATTATGTCTGGGGACTCACGCCTGAAGACGCGGAGGGCAATCAGAAAACAAATTCTGCCCACCAGTCGATCAGCCCGATAGTGTATTCAGACGGTATGATCTACACAGGATTCTTTGCAGGGAAATATGATTTCTATGATTATTATGTTGCCATATCAGCACGCGATCAGAAGCTGAAGGATCCGGCTACCGGAAAAGAGAAAGACTATAAAGCCGGTGATCTTGTCTGGAAATATAAGTCGAAGGGCGGGTTCTACTGGAATGGCGCGGTCGTTGTCGGAGACGCCCTGATAGTCGGCACACAGGATGGAGCAAGCAATAACGATGTTACTGGCCAGTCCGGAGAAGCAAGTGTAGATTCACATATTTTATCATTCAACAAGAAGACCGGAGAGATCATTTCAGACGTAGCTCTTCCAAACGCAGGCGACATCTGCTCGTCTATAGTATATGACAAGAACGGAACAGGGAGACTGTTCTGGACAGCCTGCGGAGGTTATATCTGCTCAGCGGCAGTGAATACTGAGACAGGTGAGCTGAGCGATATCAAGCAGGTCCTGCTAGCAAAGAAGGACAAGGCGCCGCTCACAGTAAGCACGCCTGTAGTATACACAAACAAGAACGGCTACAGCAGAGTATACTTCGGATATAAGGAAAAGGGAGTCAACGGGTACTTCACAGCATACGATGCTGAATCACTTGCCATGTACTTCAAGAAAGAGATGGATCTTTACTCTAAGAGCTCTCCTCTGATCACCAGTGCATATGAAGCAGGTACTGGATATCTGTATGCATATATGGCGACATACGATGTTCCGGGAGGAGTCGTTGTGATCAAATTCAGGAGCGACGCAACAGATACCGGTGATGTAACAATATCACAGCTCTTCAATGCGACTGGATACGAAGAGTATGGAGCGGCAAGTCTCATAGCTGATGATAACGGAAGGCTGTATTACAAGAATGACAGCAATTCAATTTTCGCGATAGGTAAATGTGATCCTGTTACGCCGGGGAAGGCGACAGGTGTAAAGATCAAAAAATCAGGCAGCAAAGCCGTGATCAAGTGGACCAAGTCCAAGCAGGCAAATACATATCGCCTCCTCTACAGGCTGAATGAGACAGGCTCGTTCAAGCGGAAGAATCTGAAGAAGAACACATACTCGATCAAGATCAAGAACCCGACTGTCGTAACAGTACGGATCAGGCCGGAATACATAGACGCGGCGAAGTCTGTGTATGGAGAATATTCAGATGAGATGACTACTTATCTGGCAAATTCCAAGATCAAGAAGCTCACAGCCGGGAAGGGATCATTCACCGTAAAGTATGACAAGCATAAGATAAGCGACGGATACCAGATAGAATATTCACTCAAGAAGAATATGAGTTATCCGTCGATCTGCGCCGTAAAAGGCTATTCGAAAGTAAAATATACAGTAGATAACCTTCAGGGCAAGAAAACATATTATGTGCGTGTCCGCTCATGGAAGACAGTCGGCCAGAAGAAAGTCAACGGCAAGTGGACAGGCGGAGTAGTACAGTACGGCAGCTGGAGCAAGGTCAAGAAGGTAAAGACCAAAGCTGTAAGCAGTTCGAGTCCATATCAGACGGGATATTGATGGATCCCGGAGCAGGGGTAAATAAATTAACAGAAAGGTGTCAGGAAATGGAAGAAAAAGAACAGCAGGGACAGGCGGCATTCAACGAGCAGGCGGCACAGGCGGCCAGGCAACAGGCACAGTACGCAATGCCGGAACAGAGGAAGTTCGGCATAATGAAAGCTGAGCAGATCTGCGGCGAAGTGTCGAAAGCGATTAGCGGAAAGAACGAGATCATAGCAAAGGTCATGACCGTTATCGTCGCGGGCGGCCACATACTTCTGGAGGACATCCCGGGAGTAGGAAAGACGACACTCGCGCTGGCGTTCAGCAGGGCAATGGATCTTAAGTTCAATCGTGTGCAGTTCACGCCGGACGTAGTTCCTTCAGACGTCACAGGTTTCTCACTGTATAACAAGGAGGCAGGGCGTTTCGAGTATAAAGAAGGCGCAGCGATGTGCAATATACTCCTCGCGGATGAGATCAACAGGACTTCGAGCAAAACTCAGTCGTCGCTTCTCGAGGTCATGCAGGAAGGCAACGTCACAGTTGACGGGGTAACTCATGAAGTTCCGAAGCCATTCCTTGTAATAGCAACAGAAAACCCGGTAGAGACAGCAGGAACACAGATGCTCCCTGAAGCACAGCTCGACAGATTCGCTGTTCAGCTTTCCATCGGTTATCCTGATAAAGAATCTGAGATGGGCATCCTTGCAGACAGAAGAAAGTCCGATCCTCTTGACACCATCAGAAAAGTCGCCAACGCAGAAGACATCCTGAGGATGCGTGATGAAGCGCGCGACGTATATATAGATGCTAAGATCTATGATTATGTGACAGACCTCGTAAGGGCTACAAGAGAGCACAGGCTTATAAAGCTCGGCGTGAGCCCGAGAGGTGCTATCTCCATCTGCTCACTTGCTCAGGCAAGAGCGTATGTAAGCGGAAGAGATTATGTCATCCCGCCTGACGTACAGGCAGTCTTCCACGACGCGGCGCGGCACCGTATCATGCTCAGCTCACAGGCTAAGCTTGAAGGGCAGTCCGCGGACGCGATCCTTGATGAGATCCTTAAGAATACCGGCCTTCCTGACGTAACGAAGAAGTAGGTATCCGATGAAGAGTGTCAGAGCATTATTTATCGTCTGGCTTATCCTGTCAGGTGTGATATATGTGCTTCATGGAAGTAAAGCAGCGGCAGCGATGTTCATTGTTGCTGCGTTTTACTGTGTCCTGGCTTTGATCATCGTGTTCGTGTGCGGGAAGAAGCTGACCGCCTCGGTGAGAGGAGAGTCCGGAGTGAACAAAGGCCAGAAGGCTGACGTCACTGTGACTGTGCAGAACGGCTCGCGCCTCCCGGTACCTGCATGCAGGATGGACGTGAGCTGCAGAAATGTGCTGACAAGAGAGCAGCAGGAAATATCGCTGACTCACTCCTGCGGCGCGAGGGACAGCAAAAGCACTACTTTCGGGATCACGAGTGAGTACTGCGGCATGGAAGAAATCCGCATCAGAAATGCTGAGATATCTGATCCGGCCGGATTATTCAGCAGAAAGCTCGATCTTGAATCAGAGTCAGCTGTATTCGTCATGCCGGAGATAAAAGAAGTCGAGATACCGAGCGAGTACCTGGACTCATACGATATGGAGAGCTATTCGTATTCACAGCATATTAAAGGCGCGGATACAGGCGAGGTATTCGGCATCAGGGAATACGCAGAGGGAGACAGTCCGAAGCAGATCCACTGGAAACTGTCCGCGAAGATGGACGACATCATGGTGAAGATCCCTTCGTACCCGATAGAGAATAAGCTCGTCGTCCTGCTGGATAATTCAATCATGGAGGGGCAGCATCTCAGCGCAGAAAGGCGGAGCGCTCTCATGGAGTTCTTCTTCTCCATTTCGCTGTCGCTCATAAAGAAGAATATAACACATTCGCTCGGATGGTGTGACCACAGGACGGGCGGATTCATTCTCAAAAGAATAGAAAATGAAAACGATATGTGGGCGGCTGTTCCTGAGGCTCTGTCAGCAGGGATCGAGGAGAGCATGCTCACGACAGCTTACAGGTTCCTGCAGTCATATGGTGAAGAGCATTTTACTAATCACTTCATCGTGACAGCTACTGGAACGGCAGACACACAGTTACTTTCTGAATACGGCGAAGTACGTGAATTCATGTGCAAAGCAGGATCAAATACAATATGAGACTCGATACTTCTGAAAAAGTGAAAAACAATAAGCTGAGCATCGCGATCGACGTGCTCCTTGCTCTTATGCTTGGAGGCGCCTGTTTTTACGTGTTTATCACGATGTTTGGCATGAAGTGGCCGGGGAACGGCATTTTCTCGGGGAGCATCTCAGGAGGGCTTGCCGGGGTCTGGGACAAGATCGCGGACAGGCTCGGGAGCCTGGACTATGTGATCCTGCCTAAGTACAAGGCTGATGTTACCAAGTCCGGAGTGCCTAAGTACGGCACTGCTCTCACTTTGATACTTTGTGCCTTCTCGATCATTTCATACTTTATCATCAAAGCCCGGACAAAGCTTCTCATGCTGCTGTTCGCGGTTCCTCTTGTTATTGCAATGCTTGGCTACGGCATTACGCCATCAGTATATGCGGGAGCATTTTTTGCCGCGGCTGTCATCATCGTGCTCGCAGTAATGAGAGTGGATGGTGAGCTTGATCCCAAGTTCTTCGTTCTGCCGCTTGCGATGCTGCTCGTTTCGGGATGCGTGCTCGTAGGGGTGGACAGGACAGTATCACTGAGAGAGCCTAAGGAGCTTGCTTCAGCAGCAGCTTCATTCAAGCAGGCGGTAGATAAGATAAGATATGGAACGGATCCGCTTCCGGCAGGTGACCTGGGGAGCATATCAGGGAAAGATCTTAAAGCATCGCGTGGTGATATAGAGTCCGTAAAGGAAACACTCGGAAGCTCGGCAGGAGATTACTTCGGGGCTGATATCTACAGCTCAGATACAGGGATCGGCGCTGATGCAGGACTTGGCGAAGATACCGGCCTCGGCTCAGATGTGAGCAGCACCGACAATAATGAAGCGGATGAAAAGGACAGCAATAAAGCCGGCTCCAAGACAGCGCTCACAGTAAAGATGAGCACGCCGGATTCATATTACCTTAGAGGGTTCATCGGTGCATCCTATGACAAGAATAAATGGAGCACGCTTACTAATGATACATTCTACGATATGCGTGACACGGTGTTCTGGCTGAACAGACGAGATTTTGATGGACTGTCACAGATGTCACGCGCGTCGGAGCTCGGTAATTCATCAGGATACGGAATCACATATGATATGCCTTCTGATGGTACTGAATCTGAGACACCGGACGCTTTAGCAGGTGATGAAGAAGAGGATGATTCGTCTTCTGAAGATGATGACACCGGCGACGAAGATGGAGAAACCGGCGACGAAGATGAAGAAGATGATGAGGAAGAAGACGACTGGGAGATAGATAAAGAGGCTGGCCAGAACACCGGAGATACCGGAGATGGAGAGGAAGATCCTTTCAGTACTGTCAGCTTCATAGACGCAGTGTATGCTGAAGGAGAAGACACAGACGCTGCAAACAAGATAAGCATAAAGGTAAAAGGTGCGTCACGCAGGATAGCGTTCACG
>CAZBFD010000029.1:12697-14586 GCA_964491055.1 uncultured Eubacterium sp. | reverse complement strand
TGGGGGGAGCGATCTTCACATTAGCGGATTTCGCTTTCGCAGTACTGTCTAATCATATTCATATGCCCACAGTGGCGCAGCAGGTAAGCATCAATTATCTGGGTGCGCCCAAAGGGGATACACTGTTCGCCAGGGCGATATGTAAAAAAGATGGCAGCCGGACTGTGGTGATAAATGTAGATGTTACTGACAGTACAGGAAGAGACATTGCACAATTCACCGGCAATGGATTTAAACTATAAGACTGACACGCACCTGAACTAACAGGAACATGAGATGATAAGCATGTTTTAATTGGCCCCGCCATTCAGCGGGGTCTTTTGATAAGCGACGTTTTTTAACTTCGTTTAAGGATGGCTGTTTATACTCTTAAGTAAAAATGAGATCAGACAATTCAAAGGAGTATAGATAAAATGATAAAACGAATCATTGCCATAACGGTCATTATCTCGATGATCGTACTTGGCGGCTGTACATATAACAGCACAACTGATACAGAAGAAACTGAAAGTGGATCGAGTACCAAGGCGGAGATAGAAGAGGCTCTGGATCTGTCCAATATGAATGCGGAATGGACGTATTCGGAGGAATCTGACGCGTGGACCCTCACGCCGGTCATGGCGGTAACAGATCCCGAGATCGAAGATGAGCAGGGCGTCTCCGTGTGCGTACCGGGAGCATATGTCAAGGGTATCGATACGGACGGTGATGGTGAAGCTGATGAGACGAGCAAAACCGTCAGCGCATCGGTAACGGGCAATCTCGTTATCGATCATGATGCGGAGATCACGAGCACGAACGGGCAGGTGTACACGGCAGACACTGCTCCTGTGATCGTGAATACGGGAGCAGCTGGCTACAGTGAGCAGCAGAACCAGACGGCACAGGCAACATATGCGGCAGAGGGATATATCAATGTGGCATGCGGTAACCGTGGGAAGCAGAGCACTACGACTGATGAAAGCGGCGGGACGGTCTATACAGGAGATGCACCATCATGCCTTGTCGACCAGAAGAACGCGGTCAGATTTGTAAAGTACAACATACTTCTCGGGAATCTCCCCGGTAGTGTTGATTACTTCGTATCGACCGGCGGAAGCGGCGGCGGAGCACATGCAGTCATGCTCGCAGCTACTTCAGACAATTCCGATTACTACGCATATGAAGCTGAGGCCGGAGCGGTAGGGGTATATAAAGACGGCGACAGCTACGTTACGACAGTTACTATAGATGGAGAAGAAGTTGAGCTCTCTGACGGTATGTGGGGCTGCATGGCATACAGCGCTATCACATCGCTTCAGGAAGCGGACATGGCTATGGCTTTCGAATACTATCTTGACACAGATTATGACTTTAACACAGATTTCCAGAAACAGATGGCTAAGTATCTGTCTGAAGAGTATATGGAATACATCAACGGGAAAGATCTGTCAGTAGAAGAAGAGGCTGTAGGTTTTGATCTTGACGGAGACGGCAGGCTGGAGAGCACCGTCGACCTTAAGATAGAGTACGACGAGGAGAAATACAAGGATACCAACGGATACGGCGGGACATATCTTGACCTGTACCTCGCGGAGTTCCAGCAAAGCCTCGCTGATTATCTTGACCGTCTGGATTATGCCGACGGCTGGACATGGTTCGATTCTGACGGAAATGCTTTGTCGGATGAAGAGGTCGCGGAGATGACGTCGGAGGACAAGGCTAAGGCTTTCATAGAAGGGAGATACGCAAAAGGAACGGACTCTTCTGGAAACGGTATGAGCGGCGGTCCGGGCATGATGGATGGCCAGATGCCGGACGGTCAGGCTCCTGACGGACAGAGCGGCCCTCCGAGCGGTGAGATGCCTGACGGAGGAACACCTCCGGACATGCAGAGTCAGGACGGCAGC
>CAZBFD010000029.1:4223-12597 GCA_964491055.1 uncultured Eubacterium sp. | reverse complement strand
CAGGACGGCAGCAATAGTAATGCACAGAACGGGCAGAGCAGCGATAAAGCAGGTACTCCTGACGCCGGTACTACGCAGTCTGCGGGGAGCAGCACTGATTCGGCGAACTACGATTCATTTGAGGAAATGCTTAAGGCATACCAGGAAGATATAGAATCGATCCAGTCTGGTGATGAATATGGAAACAACATCGTAGATCTTTATGACCCGATCAATTATATCGGCGACGATGATACAGTCGGCCCGACATGGACCAGGATCCTGATGGGTGCTTCCGAAGGCGATATTTCCATGATGAATTCACTTAATCTTGAGATCGCGTGGCTGAACGCAGGTACCGACGCAGAAATAGAATGGCAGTGGGACGGAGGGCATGTGCCTTCAGAGATCCTCGGAGACTCGCTGTCTCTCTATGTTGATACGATGTATGGGAAATATGTAGACGGAGCAGTAGACATAGAAAAGGAAACAGCAGAAAAGCAGACAGAGAACGGCGACGCCGGGGAAGCCACAGGGACTGATATCTCAGACTGGGTAAGCTTTGGTGACGGTGATGTCAGCTTTACACTTTCCGACGCTGCATCATACAGAACGGCAGGCGCGGCAAAATCCATACCGGGCTTTGATGTAATGGATTACGGTCAGGAAGACTACGTGTTCGGAAGCTCGACACAGGACGCAAGGCATTGGGACAAATATGTCCTTAAAGTAATGGAGGAGAACGCGGATACCCTGAAAGACTTATTCAACTGATTTCATGCAGCCGAGCTTGTAGCTCCCGGATTTGCCAGTGATAATTCCAGGGTCACAAGGATCAGGACGAACAAAAACGAGTTCGATAATGCCATCCCGCTCAGCTCTGCAGTCATCAGCGTGGCAGTGATCAGGTACACTGTTGTCTTGGTGCCCAGAAGCGAAGAGCACATAGGTATCCAGAATGATGTGAAGTCAGGATCGATGCCAAAACAGTTGCCGCCATGGTGAACAATATGATCACTATGAAGAGCCTTAATATCTTCCAGCCTAGATTGGTGAGCTCACTTATGCTGTATCGAAATGATGGATGTCGCCATGGAGATAAAGATATAAGGGCCCATGACACCGGATATAACTCCAAGAAGTGTCGACTTGATAGGTGATGCCAGGGTGTCAAGGATGAAGCTTCTTATATCGTCCGGAAGCTGCAGGCAGATAAATCCGCAGACTATGCCCAGGACGACCGCGATAAATGTAGGGTCAGTGAAGACGGCCTTGGTATCAAAATCTTAAGCTCGATCTTAGTCAGCTTTTTCCTGATGCTTTACCTGACCTCGGTCCCCTCACCGATGAGCTTCGCATAATCATCCAGTATTTCAGCCCTACTTCGCAGTATGCTGCCGGGAATCCCTTTCTAGAATATCTGTAGTTCATTGTATCATCAAAACACAGTCCACGCCACCAGGCGGGGTCTTCTTTTCTTGAATGAAGCGCCAAATAATCATATAATTAAAATCTGCGAACCGCCTAAACAGCTACGCATGGGCAGTAGCGTCCAGGGGCGATTATATCTATATCGGGACCAACAGGACTTTGTTCGGGTCGGCACTGAATTCTCTAAGCAGGATACTTACTGAGTCTGATCCGAACACCCCAATGACAATGAAGAGGAGACTTCCTGCCGGTCTCCCCTGTGAACTGAGCAAGAAGTATTACTGAAGAAACCACATAACACAGGAAAGTCGTAAGGCCGATCCCAAGCATCCCGGTATGGATCACATATGCCACGATCACATCTCCGATTATGTTTACAGCGGTCCCTGCAGCTATGGCGATCAGAGCGTATTTCCTTCTTCCTTCGATATATAACAGGCTTGAAAGAGTATTGGTGAGGCATATAAAAGGAATAGCCAGGCCAATGCCCTTAAGGTAAAGCATAAGATCAGGCTTAAGGTTCTCATGAGGTCCCCTTGCGCCAAGCAGCGCAGAAAGCGGATCCGTGAGGAGAAGTATCATTACAGTGATCACGGTGCCGGTAATAAAAAGAAAGCCCATCGATGTATTGAAATAGCGGACAGCTTTATCAGTATCACCATTTCCGACAGCGCTGGCGCACCAGTTCTGTGTGCCGGTAGAAAAGGTGCCGGATATGGCAGTCCCAAGGTATGTAACAGGAATACAAAGACCCATGGCAGCCATAGCCTGGTCGCCCAGGCCGTGCCCGACCACGATACCGTCTACGAATGATCCTAGCATGGTCGCCATGTTCGAGAGGATCATGATAGGGATCATCCCCTTCAGGATCATCCACAGCTGTTTATCTTCTTTTACAAGATCTTTCATTACACTTCTTACTTCATTGATATCAGGATCCTCTGGATCGATCCTGCCTTATGCCCGTATTATATCAGATTATACGGCATTCCGGTATACTATGAGCTCCTAAAGGGGTCAGTGAACTGCTGCCCGTCAACTGTACACTTGACGGGTAGCAGTTCAGTCAGGTACTTTTAGGAGCTTGTTATCTTTTATCGACCTCCGAAAAGTGCCTGCCCCTTTTCGGAGGGTGTCAAAAAGAACCGTCCCCATTGACAATTTTTTATATTTAGTGCTTGACATACTATACCCCCTATGGTATATTGGTGACTGTCAAAGAGATACCCCCACGGGTATATGCAACGGAATGAGCAATACACAAATGTATACTCGTGTACCATAAGAAGGAGGAAACATCATGGGACTTTTTAATTTTGCTAAGGTAGGTAAGCTATCAACTCTTGCAACTGGCATCGTTATCGGATCTGTAGGCCTGGAGGCTCTTACAAGCAAGCTTGCGCAGCGCGGATACAAGTATGTGATCGCCGGCGGCATGATCGTTAAGGACAGGCTGATGGAAGATGCTGAGAAGGTGCAGGCTGTTCTTGCAGATTCTACAGAAGACGCCAAGGTCATCACAGAAAAGTACTATAAGTCACTGGACGAGGAGTATGAAGCAAAGGCTGCTGCTCCGGCACCTGCACCTGCTGCTGCACCTAAGGCAAAGAAGCCGGCCCGCAGGACGAAGAAGGCTGAAGCTGAAAAAGAAGCAAAATAGTTAATGCCTCGATACAGTTATTTCAGAAGAGACTAAGAAAAGAGGCAGCAAGTGGAATACAGGATATTACATAAGGCAGATCATGAGATCCACCTGGATCTCAAAAAGAGAAGGCTGACGAATGAAGAGGCTGACGTCCT
Source organism: uncultured Eubacterium sp. (assembly GCA_964491055.1). Classification (GTDB taxonomy): domain Bacteria; phylum Bacillota; class Clostridia; order Peptostreptococcales; family Anaerovoracaceae; genus Aminicella. The sequence continues at coordinate 9,387 of CAZBFD010000029.1, read as the reverse complement.
CTACTACAACCTCCTCGACATTCCCGGAGTGAACACGGTAAGTGTCTACTACAGGACGGCCCAGGTGATCGTAAGGTTCAATAAGCACCCGGACAGAAAGCTGAGCAGTCAGGGTTTTGATGATGATCACGCACTCGTATCTGCCGGCGCGGACGGAGAAGCTGCAGCAGTAGCAAGAGTCCTCAGATTTATAAGCAACGTCGACTTCACGGATCCGGTGCTTAAGGATAACGTGCCGCAGATCTCAGGCCGCGCGACGAACGAGGAATATAAGGAGAAGATCGGAAAAGCGATAATGGCAAGGTTCGCTAAGAGGATCTTCCTGCCGGCGCCGTTAAGGGTGGCATTCGCGATAAAGGACGGCTTCCCTTACATAAAGGCCAGCATAAAAGACCTTGCCGACCGGAACTTCAGCGCGGAGATCGTGCACGGATCGGCGATACTGGCTTCGCTCCTGACGGGCGACTTCGGGACTGCTGAATCGATAACCTTCCTCACAAACATCGGCGACATCATGGAGGAATGGACATACAAGAAGTCCGTCGACGACCTCGCGAGATCACTCGCTCTGAACGTGTCCAACGCGTGGAAGGTGACTGAGAGCGGAAAGCCAGAGCTGGTCAACCTCTCACAGATCAAAGAAGGCGACCTCATCCAGGTCTACATGGGCAATGTCATCCCGCTGGACGGCGAAGTCTGGGCGGGCGAAGCGATGGTGAACCAGTCGGCGCTCACCGGCGAATCGGTCGCGGTCCACAAGGACAAGGGGCTCACAGTTTACGCGGGCACAGTGATCGACGAGGGCGACCTCATCATCAAAGTAAAGGAAACATCAGGAAAGACGCGCTACGACAACATCGTAAAATTTATCGAGCAGTCAGAGTCGATGACGGCGGTCACGCAGAGCCAGGCGAAAGAGCTCGTGAGCAAGCTGATCCCGTACACATTCGGTACGGCGGCAGTGACGCTGCTCCTCACAAGGAACGTGACCAAGGCCGCATCCGTGCTCATGGTCGACTTCTCATGCGCGATCGAAGTGGCAATGCCTATCGCGGTGCTCTCAGCCATGAGAGAATCAGGCGCGCACCACATCACCGTCAAGGGCGGAAGATACCTTGAGATGATCAGCGAAGCGGACACCATCGTGTTCGACAAGACGGGGACACTGACGAAGTCCATACCAACGGTCGAGCAGGTGCTCGCGGTCGAAGGACGTGATGCAGACGAGATGCTCGCGCTTGCAGCGGACCTTGAGTCGCACTTCCCGCACTCACTCGCGAACGCGGTCGTGGAGGCGGCGAAGAAGAAAGGACTCTCCTACGGCAAGCCGCACTCGAAGCCGGAATACATCGTGGCCCACGGGATCGTGACGAACACAAAAGAAGGAAGGGTTTTGATCGGAAGCTACCACTTCGTGTTCGAGGACGAGGGCGTGGAGCTGACCGACGAAGGCAGGGCTTTGATGGAAAAGATGCCTGTCGAGTGCTCGCAGCTTTATGTCGCGATCAACGGTAAGCTCGCCGCGGTGATCGGTATCGACGACCCGATCAAAACCGAGACGGCTGAGATCATAAGGCGCCTCAAGAATGCCGGCATCAAAAACATCGTGATGATGACCGGCGACAGCGAGCGGACAGCAAAAGCCATTGCGGAAAGAGCAGGGATAGACAAGTTCTATTCAGAAGTTCTTCCTGAAGACAAGGCAAAATACGTGGAAGAGCAGAAAAATGAAGGCCACCGCGTGATCATGATAGGTGACGGGATCAATGATTCACCGGCGCTCTCCGCGGCAGACATCGGGATCGCGATGAAGGAAGGCGCGGACATCGCACGCGAGATCTCCGACATCACCATCCCGGGATCAGAGCTCGAGCAGCTTATCGCGCTGAAAGAGCTCTCCAACAAGCTCATGCTCAGAATGAAGAGCACCGGCGTGCTCGGGATCGGCTTCAACGCAGCCATCCTGATAGCCGGAATACTCGGAAGAGTAACACCTGGAACGGCAGCACTTCTCCATAACACATCGACGATCGGGCTCTGCCTCAGGAACATGCAGAACATGGTCCCGGACGAAGAAGAATACCTGATCGCAGAGTAAAAAAAGAAAAAGAATTTGCTTGTGGGCGAAATACATGAAGCGGCATCTGGGACAGATAAGGTCTGTCCCTGTGCCGCAGTACTCCGAAAAGTACTCCGAAAAGGGACAGTACTCCGAAAAGGGACAGTCCCTTTTCGGAGCGACAATACCTCCGAAAGGGATCAGGTACTTTTCGGAGCATCAACGGTAGTTATATATGATGAACAGTATGAAAGCCAGGTACAGAAAATGAAAAAATGTATGGACGCGGAGAACCTTCATAACAGGCTCCACAGGATAGAGGGTCAGATAAAAGCGATAGACCGCATGATCGACGAAGACGTGCCTTGCGACGATATCCTCGCGCAGGTGAACGCCGCAAAGTCAGCCCTCCATAAAGTAGGACAGGTGATTCTCGAGGGGCACATCCAGCACTGCGTGAAAGAGGGTGTGGAAAGCGGCAAAGTGGACGAGACCCTCGCGATGTTCACCAAGACGATAGAGCGCTTCGCGAACATGGGCTGAGCCACAGCCATGCGATCAGCAAGCTTACGAAAGCTCCGAAAAGGGACTGTCCCTTTTCGGAGCGTTTTCATGACCGCATCTTCGGATGCGGTTTTGTTGTGGGCGGATATGTGGTAGAATTATTGTCAGGAGAAGTATGCACTAAAATGCAATTTGTTATGGGATTGTCTACAACAGAAGCTGCATTTCCGCACCGGCTGAAATGACTGGAATTCTGTACTTTTTGTTTTAAATATACGCTGAAAGCGTTGAAATTGCACATCCTTATTTTAGTGCGGAATATACTGTTTTGTTGTAGACAATCCCATAACATTTTGAGAAATAGCTACTAACATTTGCTTGAATGCATATCTGTAAACTGCGGTTTGCAGACAATAAAGGAGTATGGCATGGCAATCACGCATGATCCTGCGAAGGGGATCTTCTCGATCGACACTGATAACTCGACGTATCAGATGAGGGTGGACAAGTATGGCTATCTCATCCATCTGTATTATGGCAGGAGGACGTCGGGGCAGATGGATTACATCCTGCTCTTCGCGGACAGGGGACTTTCCGGGAACCCGTATGACGCGGGTGGCGACAGGACGTATTCGCTTGACTATCTGCCGCAGGAGTTTCCTGTGGAGGGAACGGGCGACTTCAGGAGCCCGTGCCTCAGCATAAGGAACAAGAGCGGCGCGTTCGGTATCGACCTCAGGTACGCGGGATTTGAGATAAAGAAGGGGAAGTACGGACTTAGCGGCCTTCCTGCTGTTTACGCGGAGGCGGACGAGGATGACGCGGAGTCTCTCTACATAACGCTTAAGAACGACAGGACCGGCCTTCAGGTCGTGCTGATCTACGGCGTGCTCCCGCACCTCGACATAATAACGAGAAGCGCAGTCGTGACAAACAAAGGGAACGAGGTTTTGACCGTGGAAAAACTCGAGACGGCATGCCTCGACTTCCTGTACGGAGGCTTTGACCTGATCGACTTCTACGGAAGGCACACGATGGAGCGGCACATGGAGCGGCATGCGCTGATGCACGGATCGCACGTGATCGGCAGCCGGCGGGGGTACTCGTCGCATGAATACAACCCGCTCCTTTTCGTGGCGGACCACGGCGCGACCGAGGCGGCCGGGCGGTGCTGGGCGATGCAGTTCGTGTACAGCGGCGGCTTCAAGGCGGAGGCCGAGGTCGACCAGTACAAGCAGACCAGGGTGCAGATGGGGCTGTCCGACGAGAAATTCTCTTATCCGCTCGCCCCGAACAAAACCCTGACGGCTCCGGAGGTGATCTTGTCGTACAGCAGTGAGGGATTGACAAAGCTCTCACACAACCTCCACAGGTGCATTAATGAGCACATTTGCCGCGGCAGGTTCAGGGACGAGGCAAAGCCCGTCGTGTTCAACAGCTGGGAGGCTTCATTCTTTGACTTTTCGGGTGAGTCGCTGCTCGCGCTCGCAAAGCAGGCGAAGGACCTCGGCGCCGACATGCTCGTCGTGGACGACGGCTGGTTCGGCGACAGGTGCGACGACAACAGGGCGCTCGGCGACTGGACTCCGAACGAGAAAAAGCTCGGCATGAGTCTGGGCGAGCTGATAGAGAAGGTTAACGAAATCGGCGTTAAGTTCGGTATCTGGTTCGAGCCGGAGATGATAAGCGAGGACAGCGAACTTTACCGCGAGCACCCGGACTGGGCGATGGCCATTCCGGGCGACAAGCCGGTGAGGGGAAGGAATCAGCTCGTGCTCGATTTCTCGAGAAAAGAGATAGTCGACTATATGTACGACAGGATGTGCGAGGTTCTCGACCAGGGCAACATAGAATATGTTAAATGGGACTGCAACAGGTCGATCTCCGACGTTTACTCGCATGCGTCCGATACGCAGGGTAACGTCCTTTATGATTACATGATAGGCCTGTACGACCTTATGGAGCGGCTGATAAAGAAGTATCCGGATGTCTTGTTCGAAGGCTGCAGCGGAGGCGGCGGAAGGTTCGATGCCGGAATGCTGTATTACACGCCGCAGATCTGGTGCAGCGACAACACCGACGCGATGGACAGGCTTTCGATCCATTACGGGACGTCGTTCGGATACCCGATGAGCACGGTGGCGGCGCACGTTTCTGCCTGTCCGAACCAGCAGACGGGGCGTGTAACGCCTATGGATACCAGATTCCTCGCCGCGATGACAGGGGCATTCGGCTACGAGCTCGATCCGGCAGAGCTGAGCGATGAAGACCGAGCAGCTATCCGCAGGCAGGTGGCCGCGTACAAAAAATACGAGCAGCTCGCCCGGCGCGGCCTCTATTACAGGCTGTCAGATCCGGACACAGAAAACTGCTGTTCATGGGAATTCGTATCAGAAGACGGTTCCGAGGCACTGCTGTGCTCAGTGTTACGAGAGAACCACGGAAACGAGCATGCTCACTACGTAGTCCCGCGCGGGCTCACCCCGGGTGCCGACTACTATATGACAGCTGTGATACCTGCCGCTGAGGCCGGGAGCAGCGACGGTAAGGCAGCAATGCCCGCCGACCAGTTGAGTCCGGGTAAAGAGCCAGACAGGATAT
>CAZBFD010000029.1:2698-4123 GCA_964491055.1 uncultured Eubacterium sp. | reverse complement strand
CCCGCCGACCAGTTGAGTCCGGGTAAAGAGCCAGACAGGATATATTCCGCCGACGCGCTCATGGAAGCAGGCTTCCCGCTCCCGATAGCAAAAGCCGACGGCGAGGGATACATGTACCACCTGAAGAGAAAAGTGGTAAAATAGAAGAAACCGGCACGTTCCGAAAGGGGACTGTCCCTTTTCGGAGCTCCGAAAGGGGTCAGGTACGTTTCGGAGCTTGCAGCAATATATCTGTGAAAGGGGACATTCATGAATTTTGTTTTTATATCACCGAATTTTCCACACACGTACTGGAATTTCTGTGACCGCCTGAAGAGGAACGGGGTCAATGTGCTCGGGATCGGCGACTGCCCATATGACGGGCTCGAGCCTGAGCTCAAGGCTTCGCTTACTGAGTATTATAAGGTAGGCAGCATGGAGAGCTATGACGACATGTACAGGGCCGTCGCTTTCTTTGCTTTCAAATACGGGAAGATCGACTGGCTTGAGTCTAACAATGAGTACTGGCTCGAGCAGGACGCGAAGCTGAGGAAGGATTTTAATATCACGACCGGCGTCCAGCCGGATGAGCTTGCCCTCTGGAAGAGCAAGTCGGCCATGAAGCCGGTGTACAAGGAAGCCGGCATCCCGACCGCCCGCAACCACAAGATAACCGACATCAAAGCCGCGAAGGAGTTCCTGAAGGAGATCGGCGGCTATCCGGTGATCGTAAAGCCTGACATCGGGGTCGGCGCGGAGGACACATGGAAGCTCGAGAACGACAAGGAGCTGGAAGACTTCTTCAAATACAAGCCGGATGTCCCGTACGTAATGGAGGAGTTTGTGTTCGGGAATATCTATTCGTACGACGCGATCTGTGATTCGAAAGGCGAGCCTTTGTTCGAGAATTCATGCTGGTTCCCGCCGTCAGTCGCGGACCTCGTGAACAAAGGCCTTGAGCTCACTTATTACGCTCTCCTTGATGTTCCGGAGCAGCTGAGAGACTACGGAAGACGCGCCCTCAAAGCCTTTAAGGTGAGGAGCAGGTTCGTCCACTTCGAGTTCTTCAGGCTCACACAGGCGAGGAAAAACCTCGGCGAAGTCGGGGATTTTGTCGGTCTCGAGGTCAATATGAGACCGGCCGGAGGATACACACCCGACATGATGGATTTTGCCCACCAGACAGACGTATACCAGATCTGGGCCGATATGGTCACGACCGATAAAAGGCTGCTGCCGGCATCCGGGAAAGGCAGATACTGCGTATACGCCGCGAGAAAAGACATCCATACATACGCGCGCACACACCAGGAGATCCTGGACAAATACGCCGGTCACATCGTGATGGCAGAGCGTATGCCGGACGTCCTCTCGGGCGCGATGGGGAACGAAATGTACACAGCCGTCGTCGACAGCGAGGACGAAGTGCGCGAATTCGCAGAATAC
>CAZBFD010000029.1:0-2598 GCA_964491055.1 uncultured Eubacterium sp. | reverse complement strand
TAGTTATGGAAGAGAGATACGAGGAAAGATACAGCGAACAGCTTGGAAGGAACATGGGGCACGCGGTGTTCGGGCACAGCGGGAAGCTTTGCCTTGCTTTCGGGCCGCAGAACGGGCATTTATGGGACTTCAGGAACTTCGGCATGGTCGCGTCGATCCAGCCGTGGATAGATGCCGGGAAGATTTTGCTGATATGCGTGGACAGTATCGACGAGGAGTCGTGGTCTGACCAGTATGGCGACGGCAGGCACCGCGCGGAGATGCAGGAGAAATGGTTCTGGTACGTTATCGACGAGCTTTTGCCGGAGTACCTTGACATCGAGCACGGCGAAAAGGCCATGGTCACGGGCTGCAGCATGGGCGGGCTCCACTCGGCCAATTTCTTCTTCAGAAGGCCGGACCTGTTCGACACGCTGATATCACTTTCCGGAGTTTTTGATGCCAGCTGGTTCTTCGGGGACTACATGGACGACATCGTGTATAACAACTCGCCGATCCACTTCCTTCCGAACATGCCTGACGACCACCCGTGGCTCGACATGTACAGAGATGGGACGATAATCTTCTGCTGCGGCCAGGGCGCGTGGGAAGACAAGATGAGAGTGGACTCAGCCGACCTCGACCGCATACTGACAGCGAAAGACGTTCCGCACTGGGCGGACTTCTGGGGCTACGACGTCAACCACGACTGGCCGTGGTGGCAGAAACAGCTTCCATATTTCATGACACACGTGCTGGGCGAGGCGTAGCTTGAGAATAAGAAAGAAAAGAGGGCACTTGAGCCCTCGACCGCATATAAAGAAGAGAGCTCTCGAGCCCTCTTTAATTATCTCTTGAGCAGCAGCCTTGATATCCGGTCTGCCCGGGCAGCGTGCGCGCCCATGTTTGCAAGCTTTTTAAAGTACATCTCGTTCGACGCGTCACGCACTAGGCCGTCGGTCACCGACTCGAGCATGCTCTTGTTTTTGTTCTTGAGGAGGAGCACGTCAAGCTTCTTCTTGAATTCCTCAGCCTTCTGCTCGTCCTCATCAAAAGCCTGGAGCCCCAGTGCGAGCTGGCTGATCTCTTCGCCGCGGTAAGTACCGCCGATCCCGACTCCACGCTTGTAAAAGATCCCTCTCTGCGGGACCTTGGTGATCGTCGGCTTGAAGTTCATCTTATACCGTATGGTCCCGGCATACGGATGGTCGGTCTCAATGTTCAGGTAGAAATCATAGCGCCAGTACACATCCTTGTACTTGTCCTGCGTAAGATTCTGGCTGACCGGCTTCGGCTCGAACTCGCCTTTCCCCTCAGTCCAGTACTCATCCACATCCAGCCAGACATCCTTTACCTGATCAAAATCAACGACGTCGGGGTTTTTGTCCCTGAAGTCGATCTCCGGATCATCCACCGGACCCTCGACCACGACAAACTCCCTGCGGTCCTCATCATATACGAACTGCATCGCCGTCCTGTATTTCTTTATGCCCCACGCCTTGGTCACATTGAACGACTCAAGCTTCTTGCGGTTGCTCTCAAGATACTCATCCGGTCTTTTATCTTTCTTATCAAAAAGTCCAAATAGTCCCATGTTTCTACCTCCTGGTAAACGCTGATCCATGTGCACGCTCATATATTATCCTTATTTTCCGAAAAGGTCGCTATGCGTTCCGGCTTTGTAGTCTTTTTTTAACTGAGAAGTCCAGGTTATGCTTCTGTTCATCGTTAGAGTTCCGTAAGAGCTTCTTCTACATCGCTATACTTTTTTGCCTTAGGATCTTTAGCGATCTTATCAGCCTCGACCATAGCAGCCAGAGTCTCTCTGTTTGGCTTGCTAAGTCTTACGTCAAACGGAAACCCGCCGACCTGGATAGATTCCTTTAAGAAAACATTGATTGCTGTTGTAAGATTCATACCTATTGCGTTGTATATAGCCTCGCTTTGTGCTTTTACATCTGTGTCCAGCCTGCAAGTATAATTAGTCGTATTAGCCATAGCAGTTACCTCCATGCATTAAAATATATGTGCAATGCACATAAAAGTCAATGCAATCGCATTAGAGCTGTTCGAAATAAGTCAAACGAAGAATCAAGGTAAGTGTTTAGGGATACGTGCTTGTAGAGCTGGTTTTTACTATTGGTGGAGACTAATATACCAACTATTGTCAGATGTGCCAAATAGATGAAAAACGTTATAAGTGTTGGAAATCAGCCGATTTAATTTGTTTGATAATTCTCATATCTCAATAAATTGTTTTTTCTAAAGAACAATTAAAGGGGCGCGTAATGGAAAGATGATCTATTAGAAAGCAAATAATCAGATGGCCTAAGATTTATTTGGATGATGTAGCTTGAAAAATGGTGATTTGCAGGGGTGTTTGCTTTTCTACAAATAGTGACTTGTGCGGATGTTATTAGCTTGAAAAATGGTGATTTGGTAAGCTGTTGTTTTTACAGCATACCACATTACACATTGACGATTATCAGCTGTTCCAATGATGGTGTCCGTTACCAAACTGTTACTTTTATCAAGATTCTGCCACCAAAATAAGATTTATTTGATTTTGGTAACGGAATGCATTGGTTACAGGGGGTGTTTCGTCACCAAATTACAGTA
>CAZBFD010000028.1:0-14610 GCA_964491055.1 uncultured Eubacterium sp. | reverse complement strand
AGAGCTGTGTAAGGAGCTTGGCGTAAGGTGTCTCGCCGCAGCCCGCGCACGCCGCCGAGAACTCGACGAGCGGCTGGCGGAACTGGCTTCCCTTCACCGACCAGCGGTTGAAGAGATCCCCTTTGTTCGTAGTGGTAAGAAGATAATTCCACCTCTTCCTGCTGTCCTCATTAAGGTCAGCCGGCACCATCTCAAGAGCCTGCGTCGGACATACCGAAACGCAGCTTCCGCAGCTTGTGCAGTCATAGTCCGAAACGGCCATCGTGAAGTGCATGCCTCTTGCCGGTCCGTTCGTTTTCATGGTCACTATCCCGTCAGGAGCATTGTCCTTCTCCTCGTCAGTGAGCAGATACGGCCTTATTACAGCATGCGGACATACGAGCGAGCAGCGGTTGCACTGCACGCATTTCTCAGGATCCCACTTCGGCACTGTGACCGCGATGCCGCGCTTCTCGAACGCGGTGAGGCCCATGTCTATGTTGCCGTTCTCATAGCCCTTGAACGAGCTCACCGGAAGGTCGTCGCCCTTCTGAGCGTTCAGAGGATACAGTATGCGGCGGACAATGTCCGGAAGCGGACATTCGCCGGATCCGCAGCTTCCGCAGCCGCCATCTCCGCACGATCCTGCTGCTCTGCCGAGGATCGGTTTCTCCGCTGCGTCTACATCGACCGCGCCGCCCCTTGCTGCGGCAGCGATCCCGTTCGCGCCATATTTACCATCTGCATCATCTTCCAGCGCCGCATTCAGGATCTTTATCGCAGCGTTCGGTGTCTCCGGGATCTCAGCCCAGGCTTCCGGAACGTCGATCTTCACCATTTCCTTCGCGCCGGCTTCGATCGCGGCTATATTCTGCGCGATCACATCGTCGCCCTTGGCAAAGTATGTCTTGCGCGCTGCTTCCTTCATCCTGCCGAGCGCATCCTCCAGCGGGATCAGGTCAGACACCGCGAAGAACGCAGCCTGGAGCACAGTGTTAGTATGGCCCCCGAGGCCGAGCCTTAGCGCGATCTCGGTAGCGTTTATTATATAGAACTTTATCTTCTTTATCGCAAGAATACGCTTTACGTCGTCAGGGAGGTTTTGCTCGAGCTCCTCAGGCTTCCACTGGCAGTTAAGAAGGAAGCTGCCGCCTGTCTTGAGCTCGGACACCATGTCGTACTGCCTCAGGAAGCTCTGGTTGTGGCACGCCACGAACTCGGCGCGCTTTACGAGGTAGCTCCCGCGGATCTGCTCGCGCGAGAAGCGGAGGTTCGACTTGGTCACGCCGAACGACTTCTTCGCGTCGTATTCGAAGTACGCCTGAGCGTAGATATTCGCCGCGTCCGCGAGGATGTGGACCGTGTTTTTGTTCGCGCCGACAGTGCCGTCGCCGCCGAGGCCCCAAAACTTGCAGCGGAAGACTTTGTCGCCGACTCCCTGCACGTGCGGAGCGTCGAGCGAAAGGTGCGTCACGTCGTCTTTGATACCGATCGTGAAGCTGTCCACCGGAGCGTCGCTCTCGAGGTTCCTGAACACCGCGATGATCTGGTCAGGGTCGGTGTCTTTCGACGAAAGTCCGTACCGCCCGCCGATGATCCGCATCATCCTGCCGGTCTTGATCGCGGCCGTGCAGACGTCCTTGTAGAGCGGCTCTCCTTCAGCGCCCATCTCCTTGCAGCGGTCGAGCACTGCGACCCTCTTCACTGTCGCCGGGATAGCTTCCATGAGCTTCTCCGAGGAGAACGGCCTGAAGAGATGTACCTGAACAAAACCTACTTTCTTTCCGTGTGCGTTCAGGTAGTCTACGGCGAGGTGCGCGACGCCTGTGACTGAGCCCATCGCGATGATGACGTCAGTCGCCTCCGGATCGCCGTAATAGTTGAATAATCTATAGTCGCGGCCTGTGAGGTCGCTTACTTTCTTCATGTATTTTTCCACGATGGCCGGGACAGCGTCGTAAAAGCCGTTGTTAGCCTCGCGGACCTGGAAATATACGTCCGGGTTCTGGACGGTGTTCCTGAGCACCGGGTGCTCCGGGTTGAGAGCAGATGCCTTGAAGTCGGCGAGTGCTTCCTGATCGACCATGTCGATGAGAGCATGCTCGTCTATCTGCTCAATCGTCGCGACCTCGTGGCTCGTCCTGAAGCCGTCGAAGAAATGCATGAACGGGACTTTGCTCTCGATCGCGGCAAGATGCGCCACGCCCGCGAGGTCCATTACTTCCTGGACAGAGCCCGTGCACATCATGGTGAGGCCGCACGCCCTGCAGTCCATGACGTCGCTCTGGTCGCCGAAGATACTCATGCCGTGCGTCCCGACCGTCCTTGCAGCTACGTGCATGACTGCCGGGAGCCTCTCGCCCGCGATCCTGTGGAGGACCGGGATCATCAGCATCAGGCCCTGGCTGGACGTGAACGTCGTCGCGAGCGTCCCCGCCTGCAGCGCGCCGTGCACAGCGCCGATCGCGCCCGCTTCACTCTGCATCTCCTGCAGCGTCACCCTCTGGCCGAACATGTTCTTCCTGCCGTTCGCGGACCAGACGTCCGTGTGCTCAGCCATCGGCGACGAAGGCGTGATCGGGTAGATCGCCGCGATCTCCGTGAAGTTGTACGCGACATGCGCCGCAGCCTCATTGCCGTCCATCGTTACAAGTTTCTTCTTTTCGTTTTCAGACATTGTCTTTCTCCTGGATTTATTCTATCAGTCCCAGCTCTTTGGCGAACTGTTCTCTCATTTTATATTTCAGTATCTTGCCGGCCGCGTTCATCGGGAATGAATCGACGAAGCGGATGTATTTCGGCACTTTGTGGCGGGCGAGGCGGCCTGCGATGTAGTCGTGCATCTCTTCCTCGGTCAAAGTCTCGCCTTCCTTTAGTATAATGCAAGCCATGGACTCTTCGCCATACTTTTTATCGGGCACGCCGATCACCTGTACGTCCTGCACAGCCGGGTGCGTGTATATGAATTCTTCGATCTCTTTCGGGTATATGTTCTCGCCGCCCCTTATTATCATGTCTTTCAGGCGGCCGGTGATCCTGTAGTTGCCGTTCTCGTCCTTGCACGCGAGGTCGCCGGAGTGGAGCCAGCCGTCAGCGTCGATCGTCTCGTTGGTCGCTTCCGGCATCTTGTAGTAGCCCTTCATCTGGTTGTAGCCCTTGGCGCAGAACTCGCCGTTCACGCCGGCGGGCACTTCCTCGCCTGTCTCCGGGTCTATGACCTTACAGCGGACGTGCGGGAAGTCGTAGCCGACTGTCTCGGTCCTGACGTCCAGCGGGTCTGTCCAGGACGACATCGTGTTTCCCGGCGCCGTCTCAGTCTGACCGTAGACGCTCACGATCCCCGTCATATTCATCTCGTCGGGCTGAGCTGCGCGCTTCATGAGCTCAGGCGGGCAGCCCGATCCTGCCATGATGCCGGTCCTCATATATGAGAAGTCCGTCTTCCTGTAGTCCGGGTGGTTGAACATCGCGATGAACATTGTCGGTACGCCGTTGAAGCAAGTGATCTTCTCCTGGTTTATACAGGCAAGTGAAGACTTTGCCGAGAAATACGGCATCGGACACATCGTCGCGCCGTGCGTCATCGAGCTCGTCATCGAGAGCACCATACCGAAGCAGTGGAACATCGGGACCTGTATCATCATCCGGTCAGCCGTTGAGAGGCCCATCCGGTCTCCGATGCATTTACCGTTGTTCACGACGTTGTAATGCGTCAGCATGACGCCCTTCGGGAAGCCCGTAGTACCCGACGTGTACTGCATGTTGCAGACGTCATCAGGCTGCACCTGCGCTGCCAGCCTTGCTGTTTCCTCAGGCGGCACCATGTCGGCGCGGTCCATAGCCTCTTCAAAAGTGAGGCATCCAGCCTGCCTGAACCCGTATGTGATGACGTTTCTCAGGAAAGGAAGGCGCTTGCAGTGGAGCGGCGAACCAGGTTTTGATGTGCGGATCTCCGGGCAGAGCTCGTTTATTATCGAGGCGTAATCACTGTCCAGCGCGTGGTCGATCATGACGAGCGTGTGCGTGTCGGACTGGCGGAGAAGGTACTCCGCCTCATGGATCTTATATGCTGTGTTCATCGTGACGAGCACGGCGCCGATCCTGCAGCACGCCCAGAAAGTGATGTACCACGCCGGGACGTTCGTGCACCAGACGGTGACTTTGTACCCCGGCTTTACGCCCATTGAGACGAGTGCGCGGGCGAATCTGTCCACGTCCTCGCGGAATTCCGAGTATGTCCTGGTGTAGTCCAGGGTCGTATATTTGAAGCAGTACTGGTCCGGGAACTCCTGCGCCATACGGTCGAGCACCTGTGAGAATGTGAGGTCGATCAGCTCGTCTTTCTTCCAGACGTAGCGCCCTGTGCCGTCGTGGTTGTAATACAGGCCGTTCTGCCTCTGGATGGACCTGTTGTACCTGCTCATGTAATTCACATAATACGGAAGAATGACGTCGAGGTCCTGAAGCTCTTCAAGCCATGCCGGCTTCCACTCGAGCGAAACATATCCTGCGTAATCCACGCTCTCAAGCGCTCTCATGACCTCGTCCACCGGGAAGTCGCCTTCGCCGATAAGCTCAAACTGGTCCTGGCTGCTCGAGTCTCTCATGTGGACATGCTTGACATATGCTCCCAGGTTCGTGATCGTCTCCGCGGGGCTCTCATCAAAATCCCTGTACGGGTGATGCACGTCCCAGAGTACTGCTATCTGGTCGCAGGCAAAGCGGTCGAGCAGGTCGCGGAGCTCCTTCGTCGACGAGAACAGCCCGCACGTCTTGATCAAGATCGTGACGCCAAGGTCGTCTGCTGCCGGGATGAGCTTTTTCAGGTTCGCTTCGGCCCTGGCGAGCGAATCCTCTCCGCACGAAGCCCATACCGCGACATACGGAGAGCGCATGTCCGCGGCAAGCTTCATCTCTGCGCGGATCGCGTCGAGTGCTTCATCATCTGCCGCCGCTATGTCCGCAGCGCTGTCAAAGCACGGAATAGTAAGCTTCTTCTCGCACAGCGTCCTGTAAGACGACGCGACCGAATACATGTGGAACGGCCCGCCCTTATCTGTGAGCTCAGGATTAGCAGTGACGTGATAGATCTCGATCCCGTTGAATCCCATTTCATTCGCGGTATCGATCATGTCCTGCCAGGACAGCCCCGGCCATCCACGTGTTGAAAACGATAATTTCATTTATTCTCCCTCTTCGTAAACTATCTTGTTCACTGCGCTTACGTATGCGTTTATTGATGATCCGATGATGTCGGTCGATATGCCTCGTCCGGAGTATACTTTTCCGTCTGCCGCGCGGAGGCGCACCACTGTTTCGCCCATCGCTTCACGGCCTTCGGTGACCGCCTGTATCTCGAGATCATCAAGCTCGTAGTGGTGGCCGATTATCTGCTCTATCGCGAGGAACGAAGCGTCTACCGGCCCGTCCCCGACTGCAAGGCCGTCCAGGATCTGGCCGTCTTTTTCCATTTTTATATGGCATGTCGCCGTTATCACGTTCCCGGAGTTTATGACGAAGTTCCTTATCTTATATGTCGGCGGGACCTGCATCGCGGCTGAAGCTACGATGGCGTCTAGCTCTTTTGCGCCGACCGAGTCCTTCTTGGACGCTATCCTTGCGAATGCCTCGTACACTTTCAGCTCATCTTCCTCGGAAAGGTCGTAGCCTATTTCTGCAGCCGCCTTTGCGACTGCTGCCATATCGTCATGTATCGTCAGGACAACGCTGTGGTTGTCATGGACTTCACTGTCATATGTAGAGGTACCGGAGCCCTTTTCCTCGCAGATCCTCCTGATCTGGCTTACGATCCTCTTGAGCTCCGTATCATGCACGCTGCAGCAGACGCCTTTCTCCATGCCCCTTACTTTCAGAATATGGACCAGGCCCTCGAGTGATGAGGTGAAGCCGCCGCACGCTGATACCTTTACTTCATCTGCTCCCGCGAGCACGGCGGATACCGCGCATGCGTCAGCAAGTGAGAGCTCATTTGAGATCATTACTCCTAGCTTCACATTTTCCGGAAGATCTTCCCTCGCCGCCCTGACACGTGCGAAGAATTCCTCCGGGAGCAGGTTTCCTGCGGTGTCGCACAGTGTGACCACAGTCGCCCCTGCCTCAACAGCCGCTTTGATTATCTCCTTCAGGAAATCTGCCTCGCTTCTTCCTGCATCCCAGGCCACGAACTCAACATCCCTGCAGACAGCCTTTGCATCAGCCGTCAGCTTCGCGACTTTCTTTACTATCGCTGCCGGTTTCATCCTGGAAATATATTCCATCTGAACAGTACTTACCGGGGCCACGACCTGAAGGCGCGGCTTTTTCGCCTCCCTCAGGGCATTCCACGTTATCTTGACGGTGTCTTTATCCGTAAGGACAAGCGGCACTGCGACCGTGCTGTTCTTCACAGCACTTGCGATCGACTTGATCAGAAGACTGTCGGTCCTCTTGTCCTTTATGGCTGCCGTCTCGATGACCTGGATCCCGACCCTGTCCAGAAGCTTGGCAAGCTCTATCTTCTCCCTGAAAGAAAGATCATAGCCGCCTGTCTTCGCGGGCATAGACATTGTGATGTCGCTCAGGTAAATACTTCTCATACTGTACTCCTATCAAAACCTATGTGTTAAAAAACCCTGAAGCTGCTCATGCAGCCTCAGGGACGAAAATCATATTCCGCGGTACCACCCTGATTCCTTCCATATGCGAACAGGGTTCTGACTGCCCTGACGCAGGAAGACATCTCTCGGACTCCAGCAAGTCCATGGCCTGTAACGGGGCCAGCCGGATCACACTACTTGCCGCTGCTTTCGCATGACCTGCTCGGGAGCGAGATGCATGTGGCGCCTGGTACCGGCTCACACCGACCGCCGGCTCTCTGGAACGCTTACGTCACCGCAATTCTCCGTCATTGCATTTGGTTTATGAATAATTATACGTTGATATAATTAAACCATACAATTGTAAGATATGTCAATTGTTTTTTACTGAAGTTGTCTTGATGCCTTGTCCTTGAACACGACTGTCTTTCCTGCAAGCAATATCTCGACTGGGTCTGTTCCGGTGAGGTTGGTCACATTGACGGAATCTTTTGTGATGTCTACTGCAAGCTTCTGGCCTTTCCACCAGAGTGTGTAGGAGAGGCTCTCCCAGGCATCCGGAAGGATCGGGTCGATCCTCAGCTTTCCGCCGAGCATCCTGAGTCCGCCGAAGCCGTAGACCACGCCCTGCCATATGCCGCCGAATGATGCGGCGTGTATGCCGGCGTCGGACGTTGTCATCACAGGGCCGAGGTCGATCAGGATCGATTTCTCGAACATGTCATAGGCAAGCTCTTTTTCCTTCATGTCGGCCGCGAGCACTGCGTGGGTGCATAGCGAGAGCGACGAGTCGTGAAGCGTCCTCGCGGAGTAGTATGCCCATGTGGCTTTCTTTACTTCAGGCGGGAACAGGTCTTCCAGCAGGAAGAAGAGCACGAGCACATCTGCCTGCTTGCTCACCTGGATCTGGTTGATCTGCTTCAGGTTGTAGTCGCGGCTTATACCGCCGACAAAGTCCTGTGCCTTGTACTTGGACAGGTCTATGTCGTTCAGTGTGAGATATGTGGAATCCTGCGGAAGCACTCCGTCTTCACGCGGCACCGGAAGGAATATCCTGTCCGCTTTTGCTTTCCATTCCACATAGTATTCGTCGAGTGAGAGCTTCTCGTTCAGTTTCTCGAAGAGCCCCGGCTTTTCGGCTTTAAGCAGCTCGTAATACTCGATCGCCTTTTTGATGTTCCAGACAGCGAGGTAGTTCGTGAACGCGTTGTCTGTCTTGTGTTCCTTGTACTCGTCCGGGCCGACAACGTCGCAGATATGATAGAGTCCGTCAGTCTCAGCTGTCTCGCTGAAGATGGTCTGGCCGTCCTGATCCACATCTTCGCTTATCGTCCTGTTCTTATCCTCAAGACGGGACACCCAGAATCTCGCGGTGTCGAAGATGAGCTCATAGCCGTACTTGTCCATGTAGTCCTGGTCGCCTGTTATCGTGTAGTACTGCCAGACGCCAAATGCGACGTCGGCTGTTATATGCTGCTCGATAAAGCCCGACCAGACTTTGTTCGGAAGCCCTGTTATGATGTCGACATCCATGAACTCCGGTGTCACTTCGCCGTCGTCGAGCCACGCGCTCTCCCACGGATACATAGCTCCCTTGTAGCCGTTATGCACCGCCTTGCTGTGCGCGCCCGGAAGCGAGAGATACCTGTACTCCTCGAGCTTTCTCGCGGTGTCCTTCTGCGTGAAGATATAGTACGGAAGGAGGAATATCTCTGTATCCCAGAAGCAGTGCCCCTTGTATCCTTCTCCGGAAAGGCCCTTGGCGCCGATGTTCATACGGCTGTCGTGCGCCGGCACCATCAGGCGCATGTGATACTGCGCGAAGCGTACGGCGAACTGGTCCATATCGCTTCCTTTGATCGTGACCGGGATCTCATCCCATACCTGGATCTTCCACGCGTCAGCGGTATCATCGGCGAGGTTTTGATAGCCGAGCAAAGCGAGATCCTTGAGGTCAAATACGGACTCCGACTGGATCTCGGACACTGTCTTCCCCTGCATGTCAATGTCCCTTGTCGTGAAGACGTTGCAGTACTTCTCGATCGTGAGTACATCGCCCTTCTTCAGGGAGAACGTGTACACGCCGTAGAGCTTCCTGAGCTCCATGTGGATCTGTGCCGGAACGTCAAGGCGCTCGTCATTTATGCTGAACTCGTTCACCGTGTTCTGGACGAATGTGATGCCGCTCTCTGTCGTCTTCGGGACGTACTGGATGTATTTACCGTCGTAGAAACGCTTCTCCCCGTCGGTAAAGTGCTGCGCTCCGGTATTCGTCACGCGGCCGTCGATCCCGGACTTGACGACGATCTCCATGTCGCGGTTCACCGCTTTGACCGTCACATATGAAGCAAAATCATGAAGCCTCTCCAGAGACACGACGCGCCTGAACTCTGCATCCACCTCATCACCTTTCGGCGACACCCAGGTGACTGTCCTCACGAGCTCGGCTGTCTGGATGTTCAGCTCTTTTCTGTATGACTTGATCTTTCCTTTCTCGAGATCAAAGCGCTCACCGTTTATGCGCATCTCGATCCCGACCATGTCTGCGGCGTTCGGAAGCTCGGTCACCGCGCCGGGGTCGAACTTATTGAACGTTCCGTTGATGAGGAAGTCTCTCGTCTCACCAAGGTACTTCTCCTCGGCGGCAGCTCTTATCCCGAGATATCCGTTCCCCAGAGTCATCAAAGCCTCGGTCTTCCCGAGATGCTCCGGATCGAAACTGTCTTCTGCCAGTATCCAGTCGCGGATCTGGCTGTAATCCATTCCCATTATCATTCTCCTTCTTGCTGGTCTTCAGCAGACATGATTATCATCTCAGCACATCCATAGATACCTGCATCGTTCCCGAGACTTGCGAGGGCGAATTCAGTATCCTGATATGCATGGAACGCGTATGTCCGGTAGTAGGTTATCACTTTGTCGAGGAGTATGCTTCCCGCCTCGGAAAGGCCTCCCCCGATCAGGATCATGTCGGGGTCGACCGTGCCGGCGACAGCGCTTAAGGCGATGCCGAGGCGCATTCCAAGGCGCTTCAGCATATCGTCTGCCACAGCGTCTCCATCTCTTGCAGCATCGCAGATGTCTTTTGCCGTCAGGTCTTCTATGTCACGGAGGACAGTCTCTTCTTCGGGGTTCTCAGCAAGCCTTTTCTTAGTCTTCCTGAGAAGGCCTGTCGCTGAGCAGTACTGCTCGAGGCATCCGGTGTGCCCGCATCTGCAGCGGTCAGTCTCTTCAGGATTCACGCAGACGTGGCCTATCTCGCCGGCAGCGCCGCTTCTTCCGAATATCATCTTCCCGTTTATGATGACGCCTCCGCCTACTCCGGTGCCAAGTGTCACCATGACGACGTTCTTCCTGCCTTTTCCCGCGCCGCAGCACATCTCGCCAAGAGTAGCCGCGTTCACGTCGTTGCCGACTTTCACGCGGTTTATCTCAGGCTTGAGGCTCTTCACCTTGTCCGGTATCGAGAACACTCCCCATCCGAGATTGATGCAACGGAGCACTATGCCGTCCTCTGTAACAGGACCTGGTATGCCCATTCCCACACCTTCGACTTCATCCCAGGAAGCCCCCTCTTTGGAGAGCATCTTGTCCATCTCCGCGATAATATCCGGGAGAACGTCTTGTCCGCTGTTTTCTGTCCTTGTCGGGATCTTCGTCTTCTCAAGGAGCTTCCCGTCCGAGCTGAAAAATCCCAGTTTGATCGCTGTACCACCGACATCCGCGCCAAAAACATATGGCTTCATAGTCTGTCACCTTATCTACAGTATATTCAGAAGGTCAGCAAAATTCTTGAGGTCATAATCCTCTTCGCCGCACACTTCGGCGTCACCGTGGAGCGCGAGCGCTGTCATTCCGGCAGCCTTCGCGGCCTGGATCCCGGACTTCGCGTCTTCAACTACCGCGCAGTCAGCAGGATCGATCCCGACCTTTGCTGCTGACTTGAGGAATACTTCCGGATCCGGCTTTGAATGTGTGATGTCAGTTCCGTCCGCGATCGCATCGAAAAAGTCTCCGAGTCCGATCCTCTCAAGGATGAACTTCGTGTTCTTGCTGGATGAGCCGATAGTAAGGATATAACCGCGGTTCCTCAGCTCGTTCAGGGTATCCCTCACCTCATCGGTAAGATCAGCCGGCGACATGTTCTTAAGGAGCTCTCTGTAGATATTGTTCTTCTCTTCAGCAAAAGCTTCCTTCTCTTTCTGTGTGTACTCTTTATCCGCACGCTCAAGTATTATATCGAGGCTCGCCATGCGGCTCACGCCCCTCAGCCTGTCGTTTATCTTCTCATCAAAATAGATCCCGAGCTTGTCAGCAAGCGCTTTCCATGCCTGATAATGGAACTTGTCAGTAAAGCAGATAACGCCGTCAAGATCAAAGATCACAGCTTTCTTATCGTATTTCATTCTTTTTCTCCTTTCATGCAAGATGATAAAAAGCCGCACCCTGAGGTGCGGCTTGTAAACAAAGCAGTTTATTTATCTTCTTTCTCTCCAAATCCAGGCGAGAAGATGGTCTTGTCGATCGCAAAGATGATGACCATGGATACGCCGCCTGTAACTACTGTCGTCACGATGTTCCTGATCGCATCAGGTACTCCGAACGCAGCGGTAACAGGGTTCCAGATGCAGGTGAACAGGTTCATGACAAAGAACACGCCGAGCGCGCCTGCGAAATGGCAGAGTATCTGCGGGATCACAGGACCGTGGCTCCTGAATGTCACGTTCCTCTGGAGCGGGAAGTTGATGCACTCACCTATTATGATCGATGTGAAGTTTGCAAGTGTGAATGCCAGGCCTCCGTCTGCGAGGCTGTTTCCGATGACCGCGAGAGTAAGAGGAACTCCCATGATCTTGACTTCGATTCCCGGCCATGCCCACGCGACGTCTCCGACGATGCCGCGGAAGAACTGCGGAAGGAACGTCAGGAGCCCCCACTTCAGGAACGTTACTACGTAGCTGAAGATCAGGAACAGGCCGCCTTCACGGATCCACTTCGCGATCTTAGGATGCTTTTCAGCAAATGTATTCATGTTGGTCCTTTCTTTTATCCGGGGAGGCGCCGACGGCATCCTGCCGGTACCGGCGCCTTCCCGTATCCAGGCCGCGGTTTCCGCGGGCTACTTCATGTTTTTAGCCTTATCATTGACCTTCTTCTGACGGAAGTATCCACTGATGACTCCGCCAAGTCCGCTGACGAATGCTATCGCATGTCCGTTAACGATCTTCACCATCGACCTGCACATATCCTGGCTGACTGCGCCGCCTGCCATCTTTCCGATAGCCCTGAAAGGCATGTTTGTCACGAATATGATGTTAAGGTCAGGCTTGCCTTTTTTCATACTGCTGTCGAGCATGCCCTGCATGATCTTGTTGACGATCCTTGCCTTGAAGCTCTTCGCATAGTAGAGCTGTGCGATCGCATCGTTCATGCGTAGGTCTCCTGTCCAGCTTCCGTCAGGTATCTCGTGTCCGAGCAGCTTAGTGAATTCCTCATCGGAAACTGCCAGGATATCACCTGAAGCGTAGCTTGGAAGATCATCAAGCTCGTACGGAAGCTCGGCATCTGTTCCCTTTACTTCCACTTTCGCGGTCAGGCGGATATCCCTCGAGCTCGCGCCGACGAGGATCTCATACTCGCCGCCGTCTATCTCGAATTTATTCGTCTTTACGTTGAAATAGCGGAACGCCTTGTCGTCCAGCGGGATCGTAACTTCCTTACTCTCTCCTGCCTTCAGGAACACTTTCTGGAATCCCTTGAGCTCTTTCACCGGCCTGTAGATCTTCGGCTCGACCGCAGATACATATACCTGCGCGACTTCCGCGCCGTCTCTGTCCCCGGTGTTCTTGAGCGTGAACGTGACTTCCTTGTCAGTCGCCTTGATATCGCGGTACTCGAATGTCGTGTAAGACAGTCCGAACCCGAACGGGAACAGAACTTCCTTGCCGACTTTATCGTAATAGCGGTAGCCTACGTAGAGGCCTTCGCGGTACTCCACACTTCTCTCCTTTGCAGGGAAGTAAGGTTTTGATGATACGTCGTCATATGAGAACGGATAGCTTTCTGAAAGCTTTCCGGACGGATTCACGTCGCCCATGATGACTTCAAGTATCGCAGACGCGCCTGCCTGGCCGCACAGATATCCATGCACCATGGCCTTGCAGCAGTCTATCCACGGCATCTCGACGGATGACCCCGCGGCCATCACGACGACGATGTTCGGGTTTGCTTTATGGACAGCCTTGAGCAGGTCGACCTGGCTCTGCGGAAGCTTCATGTGCTGGCGGTCAAGTCCCTCGGACTCTGATATCTCGTCAAGTCCAAGATACATCAAAACCACGTCGGCCTTCTTCGCAAGCTCGACTGCGGCTTCCTGCATCGCAGGGTCTCCCGCGCCGATCCTCGGGTATCCTTTTTCAAAGCCGATGACATCAAGAGGGAAGTCCTTTATGACGTCCATTGCGGAATCCAGCTTAGTCGGATTAACGACTGACGAACCAGCGCCCTGATATCTCGGCGTCTCAGCGAAATCACCGATCACAGCGACCTTCGTGCCGGATTTAAGCGGGAGCATGCTCTCTTCGTTCTTAAGGAGCACGATGCTCTGCTCACTTGCCTTCTTGGCAACTGCATGATGCTCGTCAACATTAAAGTCTTTGCCTTTATACGGCTCGACGGCTTTTGCAGTCGACAGGATGACGTCCAGTATCTCGTCTACCCTGCGGTCTACCATGGCTTCATCGAATTTACCTTCCTTTACAGCTTTTATCAGCTGCTCAGGTGAATCTCCGCCAGTAGTCGGCATCTCGAGGTGAGAACCTGCCTGGACGCCTTTCAGGAAATCGTTCCCGGCGCCCCAGTCGGATACGACGAATCCGTCGAATCCCCATTCGTCTCTCAGGATCTCCTGGAGCAGGTGCTCATTCTCATTCGCGTAAACACCGTTGACCTCATTGTATGCGGACATTATGCTCTTCGGATGGCCTTCCCTGACAGCGATCTCGAATCCTGTCAGGTACAGCTCACGCAGTGTCCTTTCGTCGAGAACGGAGTTTGATGCCTGGCGGCGGAGCTCCGTGTTATTGCAAGCGAAGTGCTTAGGGCATGCTGAGATGCCGTTCTCCTGAATGCCGCGGATGTATCCTGCAGCCATCTTACCTGCGAGATACGGGTCCTCCGAGAAATACTCAAAGTTACGTCCGCAGAGCGGGCTTCTCTTGATGTTAAGGCCAGGGCCCAGAAGAACTGCGACCTGCTGGCACGCAGCTTCTTCACCAAGATTCCTTCCCAGCTCCTCGCCGAGCTCAGGATCCCAGCTGTTTGCCATAGTGGCAGCAGTCGGGAAGCATGTCGCAGGGACAGAACCGTTAAGGCCGAGCTGGTCGCCCGCGCCCTCCTGCTTTCTCAGTCCGTGAGGGCCGTCAGAAAGCCAGATAGACGGAACGCCTTTAGCCTCGTAGCTGTATGTGGACCAGAAGTCCTTACCGGAGAGCAGATAGCATTTTTCATCTAAAGTAAGCTTTGAAATGATATCTTCGTGTTTCATTTCTCTCTCCTGTGTACGGGAAAGCGCGGGGCGGAGCAGCCTGTGCACGGGCTGCATGCCGCCCGAGGCGGCATACCGGCCGGGCTAGCCTGAGGCCCGGCCGGCGCCCCCGCGCCCACCGTTATATTACAGATGTGTTTTGACCTTGTATGTGGTCAGATCAGTCTTTCTCGCCTGCCATTCTCTTCTTGTAGTTCCTGAAGAACAGCCAGAAGAGGAGTATGCAGATTACGATTATAGCTATATCGGCTGCATAGAGAGCCTTTCTCCAAGGAGCCATGCCCTTGTTCAGGTTCTCTTCAGCATACTGGCGGCTGTTGGCTACTACGTAGATGATGTTCTTTGCAGCTTCTCTCATAGCCTGCTGAGCACCGTTGGTGTCTCTGAAGCGTACATCGTTTGTCTCAGTCGGATAGTTGACGAGCATCAGGTCAGATCCGTTACGGATAGCCTGGTCAGCACTCATGTATCCATAAACTCCGAAGTAGT
>CAZBFD010000027.1:0-15281 GCA_964491055.1 uncultured Eubacterium sp. | reverse complement strand
ATCGTAGATGCCGTATTTCAGCTGGTTTCCGAAGTTAGCAAAGAATTTCTCGTAGCCCTCGCGGTCATCCTTCATCCACTGAGCGAGCTCTTTCTTTATCTTCTTCTCAAGATTTTTTTCGATGAACTTTAGCTGTCTGTCATGCTGCAGCATCTCACGAGAGATATTGAGCGACAGATCCTGAGAATCAACGAGACCCTTTACAAAGTTGAAGTAGTCCGGGAGCAGTTCTTTGCACCTTTCCATGATCATTACGCCTGAAGAATAAAGCTGCAGGCCTTTCTCATACTGCTTCGTATAATAGTCATATGGAACATGTGACGGGATGAAGAGCAGGGCAGTGTAGCTTGAGACACCCTCAACGCTTGTCCTGATGACTTTTGCAGGATCCTCATAATCCATGAACTTTGCTTTATAGTATTCGTTATAGTCTTCAGGCTTTACTTTGCTCTTCTGGCGCTTCCATATCGGCTCCATGGAGTTCAGTGTATCGAGCTCCTTATATGACTCTGTACGCTTTCCGCCTTCAGCGTCCGGATCGTCGACCTGCCTTGATTTCGTCACCATCATCTTGATAGGGTAGTGAACATAGTCCGAGTATTTCTTTATGAGCTCGCGGATCTTGTATTCCTCAAGATATTCTGAGTATTTCTCGTCCTCGGTATCTTCTTTAAGATGGAGTACGACAGTTGTGCCGTTGCTTTCTCTTTCAGCCGGGTTGATAGTGTATCCGTCTGCTCCTTTTGACTCCCAGATGTTTGTTTCCTGCTCGCCATATTTCTTTGATGTGACCTGGACATCGTCAGCGACCATGAAAGCAGAGTAGAACCCGACTCCGAACTGGCCGATGATGTCAGTTGCGCGTGCAGCTTTTGATACTGCGGAATCTCCGTCATTACCTGCGCCGTCGTCCCTTAGCATATCGTCCTTGAAGTTCTGGCTGCCGCTCTTTGCGATGGTGCCGAGGTCCTTCTCAAGCTCGTCACGCGTCATGCCGATACCGTTGTCGCTGATCGTAAGTGTGCGGTTCTCCTTGTCAGGTGTGATCTCTATAACAAAATCTCCACGCTTTATTCCGGTATCGCCGGACTGCAGCGACTGGTAATACAGCTTGTCAAGAGCGTCGCTCGCGTTGCTGATAAGCTCTCTCAGAAAGATCTCTTTATGTGTATAGATCGAATTGATCATAAGATCAAGCAGTTTCTTTGATTCTGCCTTGAATTGTTTTTTAGCCATTGTCTACCTCCTTTTATCTATGAGATTAGCACTCATCTTTATAGAGTGCTAATACTAAATATAATATATACTAACCACGGCAGAATGTCAACAATTCTGCATACATTTTCAGCATTTTTGTTGTAAAATATTATCATGTTCAGACTGCATTTCTTCAAGTTGTCAACAACAGTCATACTACTGATGATATTAACTGCTTCGGCGCCGCTCCTGATCCCAGCATATGCAGCAGATAAGCCAAAGCGGTCATCTTTTACGTACAAGAAATATAAGGAGCATGAAGAATACCGCAAGGCTCTTCACTGGAGGATGAACAGCGTATACAAAACGATCCTTGACTACATGGATGATGACAGGACTTTGCCTATACCTGGCCTTGTCAGGACATATTCGTCGGCGAGTGGTAAGGGAAGACTGTCTAAGCAGTTCATTCCGCAAGGTATATGCAGGGCGGAAAGGTACTGGCTGGTTACCGGTTATGACGGAGATAAAAAGTGCATGACTGTGATATATGTAGTCGATCCTGAAAGGAAAAAGCTCATTACGACTATCGCACTTCCGAATAAATATCATGCAGGCGGCATTGCCTTTGACGGCGAGAATATCTGGATCACCGGCGATACATCTGACAAGTATAAAGATGATCCATTCCTTCAATATATCAGATATGAAGATTTCGTGAGCATGCTCGACAAGCCGCTCCATATAATGTCAGATGATGATATATCTGAGCCTGTTTATATCAAGAACAAGCCGTCATTTCTGGAGTATGACGACGGCACTCTGTGGGTCGGGACATATATCGGCAAGAAGAACACGTCCGAAGCGTATATGTACGGATACAAAGTTATCCGTGCTGATGAAGGTGTCAGGCTTAATACAATATTCCTTACTGTTATATCAGGA
Organism: uncultured Eubacterium sp.; assembly: GCA_964491055.1. Lineage (GTDB taxonomy): Bacteria > Bacillota > Clostridia > Peptostreptococcales > Anaerovoracaceae > Aminicella. Next base: position 13,139 of record CAZBFD010000027.1, on the reverse strand, counting down.
CTTGATTCAAGTGCCCAGGGTGCTGATATAGAAGGGAATAACCTTTATGTGTCCAGTTCATATAATGGCGGCAACATGGTTGTGAAGTCCTCATTCATAACGAGATACAATATAAAGCCGATAAAGGACGGTCAGCAGAACCTTTCCGTCACTTCAAGGGAGGTAAAGAGAGTAGAAGTCCCTAAAATGAATGAGGAGATCCTTGTTGAAGACGGAAAGATACATATCAATTTTGAGTCGGCGTCTGAAACATGGAAGACAGCTGTGATAATGACAGACAGGATCCTTTCACTGGACCAGGATCTTTGGAACTGAAGCTTTGCGGGGAAACGAGATGCAGGATAACAAGAGCAATAAGAAAAAGAGAATAAGATTCACCTGGAAGATTTTGATCATCATTATCGCTGTATTTGCGGTATTGTATGCGGCTTCATATCTTGTCGATGCGATAAGGAAAGACCCGAACTTTGCGATAAGGCATTCGACAAAACAGATAAAGCTGGACGAAAAAGTGACGGTGAAATACAAAAGCGGCAGGATGTATCTGAACAACAGGACTTATATACCTGTGATGAGTTTCACGCCTGTGGAAAGCACATCTTATACTGTCACTTTATCTGATATAAAAAGTGATGAAGGAGTCTATGTCAAGCTTACAGTAATGGACGGCAAGCTCTCTGATTATATCAATGCGGACAATATTACGGGGACCAAAAAAAATGAAGGCCCAAAAGATACTATATCCGGTTCAGCGCTGCTCAACAAAGGCAAAAAGTATTATCTGATCATAGATGTCGTGCAGGAAGCTAAACTTGACAGCTTCTCCGGATCTTTTGATGTCACTGTTACCAGGACGCCTGAGGAAGAGGGGCCGCAGGAAATAAAAGCTGGTGAGACTATAAACATAAGCATTGACCCCGGAGAAAATTCAAGCGTCCTGTTCAGGCCGGATGAGACGGGGTATTACAGATTTGAAACAACAATAACCGGCAAAAAAGCGGGCTCTGGAGCCTCAGGGATCGAGTCTGTCATAACTGAAGACGGAAAAGAAAAAGAATTATTCGGCGGGATATCATACCTTGAATCAGGCAATGATTACTATGTCATCATAGATACAGAAGACACCGGTTTAAAGAATGTAAAAGCTGATGTGAGCTGCACACAAGTACAGCAACTTAATGCAGAAGGTCATGGTACTATCGATATAGAAGGGGAGACGATCATAGAATACACTTCATCTTTATCAGAGATAACAGCGATCTGGTCGGAATCAGACGGGGATCCAAATACAACAGTCTATGACCAGAAGGGCGTTCCTGTAAGTACAGATAATAATTCCGGAGAAGTATTCAGTGGAAACAGGAAAGACTTTGCGCTGGTGTTTGAAGCACAGCGGTATAAGAAATACAGGATATTCATCGGCGGAGATTTTGATAAGTGCAGTATAAGCATAGCCACATACACTGGTGACGGCACAACACTCGGGCCAGACACAGTTTCTATGGATAGTGAAGAAGAACCGGGTGATATAGAAACATCCCTGACTGAAGAAGAGGCGGCAATATCAGAAGACGAGCAGGGAATCGAGTCGTCAATTGACGAGGAAACAGGAGAGTAATCAACGCCAGACTCTTGACTAGAACTGTAATAAGTGGTAAAAATAAATAGATTCCACTTGGGGCGTTAGCGCAGTTGGGAGCGCATCACACTGGCAGTGTGGGGGTCAGGGGTTCGAATCCCCTACGCTCCACCATTGAAAACCGTTGAATTATCAACGGTTTTTATATTTATCCACTTAATTGGAGGTCGTTGATTATGAAAGCTTTTAAAACTATAGTATTGATCCTGTTTTCAGCCAGCATGATACTGGCTCTTACCGCTTGCGGCGGCGGCGATGATTCAAAAAACGCCGGCAGCTCTGAGAGCAATAATACTAAAAGCAGCAGCGAAGCAGCGACAAAAGATAATCAGGCCGATGCATACCGCGTCATCGTTAAGGACGAGTCCGGTGCGGCAGTCCAGGGAGTCATGATCCAGTTCTGCTCGGATAAAGCGTGTTCGATGGGAGAGACGGATGCCGACGGCATAGTAGTGTTTGAGGATGATCCTGGAAAATATACGGTACATGTATACAGCGCGCCTGATGGTTATGCCGAGGACGAGACTGAATACGAGATGCCTGAAGAATACGGTGATGTGAATATAACGCTGAAGGCGGCACAGTAGCAATATGGATAAGAAAAAGATACTGCTATACATTAATTCAGCTCTGTATGTTATCTGGACAGTGCTCACGGCTTTATCCGCGGTGAGCATTTACCGTGCGGGAGCGGCATATCAGGCGCAGGGGCATCCTGAAGCCTGGATATTCACGCGCGAAAAAGCGCTTGAAGCCCTTGGTTCATATGCGCCGATCCTTGCATTGGCTGTTATCATGACTATTATCTGTGCCGTAAAGGGCATATGCGATGAGAATCAGGACAAGCCTGTGGCCGATCCCGATCTTATCGGCATATATAAGGCTGAGCGCGAGGAAGGGCGCGATCTTTCAGAAGAGGCTGCGAAGGCGAAAAAGCTCCGTGCTCTGAGGATCGCAGTACTTATCATTGCAGTGATCTTCGTCATCGCGGGCATCATAAACGGCAGCATGGAGGATATGCTCATAAAGGCTGTCAATATATGTACGGAGTGTGTGGGACTTGGTTAAGAAAGTGACTAAAAGACGCCTGATACAGCTCTATTCTGCACTGCTGTACAATGCTCACCTCAAGGGCTTCATCAAAGGCGAGATATATACGGGCAAAACAAAAATGCTTTGCGTTCCGGGCTTCAACTGCTATTCATGCCCGGCGGCAGTCGGTGCATGCCCGCTCGGGTCTCTTCAGAACGCGCTTGCAGCATCAAAGAACCGGGCCGGTTTTTATGTGTTCGGCATTATAATGCTGTGGGGGCTTATGCTAGGAAGGACCGTCTGCGGATGGCTATGTCCTATGGGACTTATACAGGAGCTGCTTCACAAGATCCCGACGCCTAAGATCAGAAAGAGCAGAGTGACACATTATCTGTCATACCTCAAGTACTTCTTACTTGTCGTTTTTGCGATAGCTATGCCGCTGTGGTACGGATACAGACATGACATGGCAGTACCGGGATTCTGCAAGTACATCTGCCCGGCGGGAACGCTCGAGGGTGCTATGGGACTTCTGGCAAATCCGGGAAATGCCAGCTTCTTCAAGATGCTCGGAGTGTTCTTCACGCGCAAGTTCGTGATAATGATGATAATCGGGCTGGCATGCATATTCTGCTACCGTTCGTTCTGCCGCTTTATCTGCCCGCTCGGTGCGATATACGGCATGTTCAATAAACTTGCACTTGTGGGCGTAAAAGTCGACCCGGACCGCTGTACGCACTGCGGCGCATGTGTCATGAGCTGCGGGATGGATGTCCGTCACGTAGGCGACCATGAGTGTATAAACTGCGCGAAATGCATGGATGTATGCAGGCAGGATGCGATCTCTCTGAAAGCTGGAAAGATCACTCTGAAGGCGCCCGAGGGAGGCTGTGCTGATGATAAACCGGATTCGAAGGAAAAACGCACAAAAGCAAGCCGCATAGCATGGGGCGTTGCTCTTATTGTGCTGGCCTTCGCGCTGCTCTGGTATAACGTGCTCGACAAAACAGGAGATGCTGCTCCGGTAAGCGGAACAGACAAGATCGCTGACCAGCTGGAGGTGCAGAATAGCGGAAACCAGCCAGGAGAAGAGCTTCCTGATTTCACTATAGAGTGCACTGACAGAACGCAGTTCCATCTTGCGGACAGTCGTGACAAGGTGACATTCATCAACCTCTGGGCCACATACTGCGGGCCTTGTGTAAAGGAACTTCCGTATTTCAACGATCTTGCAGCCAAACATGAAAGGGATGTCGAAGTACTTGCCGTGCACAGCTCCTTGTCAAAGGACGATATAGCGGAATATCTCTCAGACAAGGGGTGGGACAATATCATTTTTGCGAAGGATACAGCTGATAAGCTCGTCTGGGATATAGTAGGAGGCAGCAGCACGATCCCGCAGACCATAGTCCTCGATCGTGACGGCACAGTCATATACAATCAGGTGGGTTCAGTCACGCCTGAACTTCTCGAAAGCCTGTACAGCCAGGCATCTGCAGAAGGCTGAACAAAATAAAAGGCGAGATTGCTGTTTTTGTTGCTGAACAGAAATAACCTTCTTTAGAATTCTTAATAAATACCCCTGCTTTCATTTGTTGAAATAGGGGTATTTTTTTCTTATACTATTATTTGGCTATTTATGTAATCTTTTTCAGTTTCGGGGAATAATAAATGTCTAAGAGATCTAAGCCCAAGGCAAATAAGAGCAAGAAGAAAAGGTCTAAATCGAAGGCCGGATCTTCAAGTGCTAATAAAGCCATGGACGTACAGAAGAGCGTCGAGCAGGTTCTGCCGGCAGCTTCCGAACAACTGAATACCGAACCCGAACAAGACGATCAGACAGAAGTCGAAGTTAGGCTCAATGAGCCTGAATCTGAGACTCCTGTATCTTCTGATGTGCAGACTGCACCTGCTTTGCTCTCTCCATCTCAGGGTACTGAGGATAAAGATGAGATCCAGAAGGAGCTCAAGGAATACAAGGAAAAGAAGCCTGAGCATAAAGAGGAGAAGAAGCCGAAGACACATGTAAAAAAGAAACGACATACCGGGCTTAAGGTGCTCGGCGTGCTCGCATTGCTCGCCGTTTATTGTGCGGCTGTGCTTTATGGATTCTTCTGGGTAGATGACAACATCATCGATCCGGATATATTTCCGCGCGGAACCACGATCAACGGTGTGGATGTTTCCGGAATGGACCTGAAAGAGGCTAGGCAGGCTTTGACAGATGACTGGAACACTCACAGCATCAGCATCGTAAATACAGAAGGAAAAGAGATAGGAGAGCTTAAGGATTTTGATTTCCAGTATGATATAAACGACCAGCTCGAGCATGCTCTCAGGCCTGGAGCAGAGACGGCTCTTTCCCGTATAATCCAGAAGGATAAAAAAGACATCCCGGTGAAGATGGATCCCGTCGGAAACACAAAGAACTTCAAGAAGCAGTTCGGCGACCTCACTATAGTGAAAGAGGCAAAGGGTGATAAGCCTTCGAAGAACGCGTATATCGACAAGTCCGACACTGAATTCCGTATAGTCAAGGAAGTTATCGGAAACAGTGTGGACACAAGACTTCTCAGGAAAGCTATATTTGAAGCAATTGCAGAAGGTGATGACACGTTTGAATACAGGCGGTCTGATTATCATAAAGCGCCCAAAATCATTTCCACAAGCAAGTCGCTTCTTGAAGAACGGGATTACTGCATCAAGTATCTGAGCTTCCAGATCACACTGAGAAACCCGATAGATGAGTATACGATACCGCCGTCATGGCTTGACAAGATGATAAAGGTATCCAACAAGGGCAAAGTGAAGGTAAGCGATGAGCAGATCAGCCAGTTCATAAGCGAGGTCCTGTATCCTAAGTTCACATCAGTCGGCGACACCAGGAAGCTGAAATCAGCTGGCGGCGGTACTTATACGATATCAGGCGGAACATACGGGTATATACTTGATGTCGAGAAAGAACACCAGGTGCTTACGTCAGAGCTCAAGGACCGTGAAGACGTAGAGCGTGAACCATACTATGCCGGGAAGAAGCCGGGCAAAAACTGGAAGAACGACATAGGGAACGACTTTGTGGAAGTCAGCATTGCAAAGCAGAACTGCTGGGTAGTAAGAAACGGAAAGACAATAGTAGATACGCCGGTCGTAACAGGCGTCCTGCCGAGGCACGGGACACCTACAGGTGTATTCTACATCGTATATAAAGCGACTAACACAACACTTAAAGGCCGCAACGACGACGGCAGCAAATACGAATCACATGTAGCTTACTGGATGCCGTTCTACCTTGGATTCGGCCTGCATGACGCAAACTGGAGAGGGTACTTCGGTGGAACGATATATATCCATAACGGAAGCCACGGATGTGTAAACTGTCCGCCGTCCATAATGCCTAAGATCTTTGCCAACTGCTATGCTGGTATGCCGGTGATCGTGCATTAACAAAAGACCCGGGAGAGAATGATCTCTTCCGGGTTTTATGGTGCGTCTGAGCAGATTCGAACTGCCGACCTTCACATTCGGAGTGTGCTACTCTATCCTGCTGAGCTACAGACGCACGGCCTTTTCCTATTTTACACAAAAACACTTTGATATGCAAATAAAACTGAGTATAATGTAATCAGAAGCAATGCGTGTCTTTAAGGAGGGAAGAGATATGTTAAAGAAATGGGTACTCATGAGCACAGTTGCAATCGCTACAATAGTTGTTATCATGGCTCTGTCAGAGCTTAAGGATAACGATGAGGAGAAGGAAGAACTGTAGCCTGACAACAGATGTTCAAGTATACAAGAACTGTAGCTGATCAGAACAATCGTGCCGCAGCATAGCCGATATGGTGCTGCGGTCTTTTTCGTATATTCAGGTGTAATATGAAAATAAAAGATATGTTCAGGGACGGAAAGCAGGTATTCTCGCTAGAGGTCTTTCCGCCGAAAAAGGATTATCCGATCGAAACGATATATAATACTCTTGATGAGCTCCAGGATATCCACCCTGATTTCATAAGCGTGACTTATGGCGCAAGCGGCTCTGAAAGAGGGAGCAGGACTTTTGATATAGCATCTCAGATAAAAAAGAAATACGGTATTGAATCTGCATCACATCTGACTTGTGTAAATACGACTAAGGATGAGATAGCAGAGATGCTTGACATACTTGAGGCCGACGGCATCGATAACATAATGGCTCTTAGAGGGGATGATATACCTGTCGACTCATTGCCTGATGAATTTCCCCACGCGAGCGACCTGATCAGCTTTATCAGGAGCACGGGCCACGATTTCGGCATCTCAGGAGCATGCTATCCTGAGACTCATATGAACAGCAGCAGCCAGGTGGAAGATATCATCAACCTCAAGAAAAAAGTAGATGCCGGAGCAGAGCATCTGATGTCGCAGCTGTTTTTTGATAACGGCGTGTTCTATGATTTCCTTGAAAAAGCAAGGATAGCCGGTATCAACGTGCCTATCGAAGCCGGTATCATGCCGGTCGTGAACGTAAAGCAGATCACGAGGCTTGTTTCTCTCTGCGGTGCTAGCATCCCGCCTAAATTCGCGAAGATGATGCAGCGTTATGAAGACGATCCTGAGGCAATAATGGATGCCGGGATCGCTTATGCAGTTGACCAGATCGTAGATCTTCTCTCACAGGGAGTAGACGGGATCCATCTTTATACGATGAACAAGCCGGAAGTTGCGAGGCGTATTAATTACAGCGTAAAGCACCTGTTCCATAAATAGAGCAGATCATATATGAAAGGAAGATCCTGCCGGCTAAATGCCGTACAGATCTCATTAGTAAAATGACATTTCAGGAATTATTAGATAACAGGGAATTCGTTATACTGGACGGCGGCTTCGGCACACAGCTGTCCGCACGTCTTGACGTGATGCCTGAAGTCCCGGAAACAGTGAATATAACACATCCTGAGATCGTTACAGCGATCCACAGATCGTATATAGACGCCGGATCAGATATGATATATACCTGCACATTCGGCGCAAATTCATATAAGCTTGCGAAATCAGGATATACTGTCGGTGAGATCGTGAAAGCCGCCGTTTCCAATGCCAGAAAGGCTGTCGAAGGAACGGATGCTCTCGTTGCGCTTGACCTTGGGCCGATAGGACGCATGATGGAGCCTAACGGCGACATGACATTCGACGAGGCATATGATATGTTCTCCGAAGTCGTGAAAGCAGGAAGCGGCACAGACCTTATCGTTGTAGAGACGATGACCGATCTCTATGAGATGAGAGCAGCTGTGCTCGCGGCAAAAGAGCAGAGCTCGCTTCCAGTGATCTGCACCATGACATTTGAAAAGGGCGGCAGGACTTTCTCCGGAACCGAGGCATCATCCATGGCGCTCACAATGTCCGGGCTTGGTGTAAGTGCACTCGGCATCAACTGCTCTCTGGGCCCTTCAGATTTTATTCCAATACTTGACGAGATCACCAAATGGACGGATCTCCCGATCATAGCCAAGCCTAATGCGGGACTTCCTGACCCAGTAACTGGTGAATATATGATAGGGCCTTCAGAATTCGCAGAGCAGGCATCAAAGTTCGCAGACCATGGCGCCAAGCTTATAGGCGGATGCTGTGGTACGACTCCTGAGTTTATTCGTTCACTCAAGGCAGCATATTCATCAAAATCTTATCAGCATCAGCCTCACAGATCGTTTTCTGCTGTCTGTACTGCAGAAAACACCGTAGAGATCGACAGGCCTCTTGTAATTGGCGAGAGGATCAATCCTACAGGTAAAAAGGCACTAAAAGAAGCGATAAGGATCGGCAATTACGGCCTTATTCTAGAGCTGGCCCTGAAAGAATCAGAAGAGGGCGCATCCATACTTGATGTAAATGCAGGCGTTCCTCAGGTAGACGAGAAAAAAGTTATCGTTGATATAATCAAAAAGCTGCAGGGAAACGTTGTTGCTCCGCTTCAGATTGATTCCGGCGATACTGCAGCAATTGAAGCAGCTCTAAGAATATATGCAGGTAAGGCGATCATAAATTCTGTCAACGGAAATGAATCATCATTATCTGCAATACTTCCGCTTGCCGCGAAATATGGCGCTGCAGTAGTAGGCCTTACTCTTGATGAGAACGGTATCCCGAAAACTTCTGAAGAGCGTGTCAGAATCGCCGAAAAGATCCTTGACAGAGCTCTTTCATATGGCGTAAAGAAAGAAGACGTTTATATTGACTGCCTGACACTTACTGTATCTGCAGAGCCGGGTGCTGCTGTGGCTACACTTGATGCTCTCCAGGAAGTTAAGAAAAGGCTTGGTCTCAAGACTGTTCTAGGTGTTTCAAATATATCATTCGGCCTTCCTGCAAGGTCTGTCGTCAATTCTTCGTTCCTCCAGATGGCTCTTTCACGCGGCCTTGATCTTCCGATAATGGATCCCGGGGATCCTCTCATGATAAGAGCACTTGACACAAACGCTTTGATCACAGGCATGGACGAAAATGCGGCATCCTTCATATCAAAATACACTGATTATACGGAAAACACTGCTTCTTTGAATGTAGGACCAGACAAGCATGTCGTCAGTAAGGAAGAGAGCACAGATCTTGTTTATCTTATACAGAACGGACTTGAAGAGAAAGCATGTGACGTAGTAAGGAGCATGCTCGGGCATGAAGACCCTCTTGATGTTATCTCAAAGCGCCTTATCCCTGTGATGGACAGGACAGGTGAGGATTTTGAGAAGGGAAGGATCTTCATACCACAGCTTCTTACAGCTGCAAAAACAGCCCAGAAGGCTTTTGATGTAGTAAAGGACAAGATAGCAGAGAGCGGCCAGGAGGGACCTTCACGCGGGATAATAATAATCGCCACGGTAAAAGGGGATGTTCACGACATTGGAAAGAACATCGCAAAGGTCGTGCTGGACAACTACGGCTATGAGATCATTGACCTCGGGAAAGATGTGGGGCCAGAGACTATAGTTGATAAAGCTGTGGAGACAGGAGCCAGGCTTGTCGGACTCTCAGCGCTCATGACCACGACTCTTCCAAATATGGAAAAGACTGTGAAGATGATAAAGGAAAAGGCCCCCGAATGCTATATCATGGCAGGCGGAGCGGTAGTGACTGAAGAGTACGCGCGAATGATCGGCGCGGACTTCTATGTGCCGGATGCACAGGCGTCTGCAAAGGCTGCCGGTGCTGTATACGACAGTGAGAAATGATGCAGGAGATGAATGGCATGAAGTGTATGGATAAACATGTGAGGATATTATCCAGGGTCATAGCCGTGTTAGTCGCTGTGACGATGGTTTTGATGCTGTCTGGCTGTGAGCAGAAAACAGACGACTCGACGATAGGTGTCAAGGCACTTCAGGAGAAGATCGAAAACAAGACCGGCGCGTATATGACTGATCTTATGGATTCCCAGGCAGGATTCAGTACCAATGAAGATATTGCAAAATACATTATCAACTGGGCTGAGACCAAGGGTATCCGTGTTAAGACGGACGGCGATATCATCGTCATGAATGTGGATGGCTCTGAAGCATACAAGGATGCACCAAAGACTGTCATCGTATGTCCGTTCGATGAGCAGAATTTCAATGCAACGCTGAACTCGCTCACATTGACTTTCTATGTACTTAAAAACAATGAGGATACAGGGAGGCTTACTGCTCTCTTCGTGCCTGAGAAAGCCCACGACCTGTCATCAGCTGATAAACTGAAGAAAAAGTACTTCGGCAAAAAGACGAATGTGATCTGCCTTAACGGAGACGAGCACGCGAGCGTGGCAAGGACAACAGGCGGAGCATCACGCTATGTATTCAGCAAGGATTACAAGCTGAGCAAGCCGAAGAACAAGCTCGCTTTCAGGATCAGCATAACCGGAATAAAAGAATGCCAGATAGACAATTATATCGATTCTAAAGTGAACCCTATCGTTGAACTTAATGCACTGCTTGCCGGGCTCAGGAGCTCCAGTATAGATTTTGAGATAGGATCTGTGATCGGCGGTACTGACGGACTGCTTTATCCGGGAAACTGTGTTTTGACCGTAACAGTCGATGAGGACAGGCAGGCAGCCGTCGAGAAGAAAATACAGTCAAGAATAGAATCATTCGACAAGAGAAAGATGGAGTCAGATCCAGAGGCAGTATTCGAGTATGAGGAGACGGCGCTCCCGCGCAAAGTGATAAGCCAGCAGGATTCATCACAGCTCGTAGGGTTCATATATACTCTGCTTGAGGATGAGTACTACAGCGATGAAGAAACTGATACTTTGACGGCTGTATGTGACATATCATACATAAAAACAAAGGGCGGAAAAGTCAGGATCGGTTCAAATGCCTGCAGTATCAACGGCTATAAGCTTAATGAGATAGATGAAGGAGAAAAGACGCTCTGCGGGCTGTCAGGGCTCGATTATCAGAAGGTGTATTCTTATCCTGAATGGGATGCTTCTGAAACAGCGGAAACATCAGAGTTTACAGCAGCGTTCAGGAAAGGATACAAAAAGTACACAGGGAAGAAGCTGAAGATCGACTCACAGGTCACACCGAACTACACATCTGCAGTCCATGAGCTTCAGGACAGCTGCGACATGCTTTCAGTAACGGTAAGCGACAATACTCTCACAGACCTTACCGGAGCTGTGATGGAGTATCTCATACAGTCAAATATCAAGGAAGAAAAATAACGCGTCAGAGCTGATAATCAGCCTGATCAAAAATATTTATCGATTTTAAGAAAATAATGCTTGTGTTCTTATTATCGTCTGTGATATAATGCAACACGTGTGATATCGAATCACAAAAAGAGGAGGCCAAAGCAAATGTCAAGAAAATGTGAAGTCTGCGGAAAAGGACAGGTTTCAGGAAACAACGTTTCCCATTCAAACAGACATTCCAGAAGGAAGTGGAACGCTAATATTCAGACAGTTAGAATAGATGATAACGGAACTATCAGAAAAGCAAATGTCTGCACGAAGTGCCTCAGATCCGGAAAAGTAAACCGCGCAGTATAAGAGAAAAAGGTTATCCGGACTGTCATATCAATGGAACGCCATCTGATATGACAGTTTTTTATTGCTTAAAACTCTGATATAATCATATTGAAAAGTGTCATGAACGATGTCCGGCATGAACCGGAGTTTTTAGAGGTAGATATGGCTTTATCCAGCAGAACTGATCTCGGCGAGATAAAGATCTCGGATCAGATAATAGAAGACATGATAACAGACATTTTTTCCGCTCCTGATATGAGGAACAAGATCTGGGCTCCGTCGAAGTATTCTTACAAGATTGGCAATCTTCACGGTATCACAGATCCGGGCTCGGGACTTGAGCTTGAATCGTCAAGAGATGAGGAAGGCAAAGTAAAGATTGAGTTCAGTGTCATAGTCCGTTTCGGTATCAGTATAAGGAAGACAACGAGAGAGTTCTCTGATAAGCTCTATGAAAGCATGAAATATCAGCTTGGAATAGAACCCGATGTTATCATAATAAATATTGCTGGTGTCAAATCAAAACAGATCGCAAGACGAAATACAAGAGTTATATATAAATACGACAACGAAGAATAAAAATGGAACTATCTGACAGCGTGACTGTATTAAAAGGAATAGGAAAGAAAAAGGCGGAGATCCTTGCCGGGCAGGGAATAACAACGCTAGAAGATATTATATTGCGCTTTCCGAAAAAATACGAAGACAGAAGAGAGATAGTTCTGGTAGCCGATCTTGTCGAGGGGAAAGACCAGCTAATACAAGTAAAGGTGCTCTCCAGAAGATACAGCGGCTTCAGATATAAAAAGAAATCGCCGCTGTTGCTCTTGTGCGAAGATGATACCGGAAGAATAGAGATCGTATTTTTCAACGGTGCATATATCGCAAATCTCTTCAACGCCGGTGCCGAATATTCATTCTATGGCAGAGTCTCGGTCAACAGAGGCTCTTTCCAGATGGTTCACCCGGAATTCCACAGAAAGGGAGATCCTGATGACATCAGAGGGATCATACCTGTATATCCTTCGATCGACGGTGTTTCCCAGAATGAATACAGGCGCCTTGTACGTGACTGCGAGCCTCTGATCGACAGCATGCCGGAATGGCTGCCGGGCGATATCGCATCAGAATACAGACTGGCAGATCCGTCTTTCGCCATCAGAAACATACATTTCCCGACTGACGAGAAGAAAGTCAGACAGGCGAGATTCCGTCTTGTCTTTGATGAGCTCATGACTCTCGAAACAGGAATGCTGTCGATCCGTGGCGATATATCAAAGTCGAAAGGCGGAGTGGTGATCGATCCGTCATATGCTGACGAATTCATCAAAAGCCTCCCGTTCGATCTCACCCAGGGGCAGAGATCGGCATGGAAGGACATATCGGCTGACCTTTCATCGTACAAAGCCATGAACAGACTGATCCAGGGTGATGTCGGCTCGGGGAAGACCGTTATCGCCGAGATGGCCATGTACGCGGCCGTAA
>CAZBFD010000026.1:0-15491 GCA_964491055.1 uncultured Eubacterium sp. | reverse complement strand
TACACCGCATTTCGAGTGCGGCTCGTTATAACCACTTCGATACGTCTCCTTATTCGCTTATGCCGGCACCGCTTCCGGCGCACCGACAAAAGCGATTTTATCATATTTAGCTGTCTCTTTCAAGGATTATCTGACGCTGCAGACGAGATTTTGATCGTAACTCTTCCGGAAAGGTCATTTAACTGCCGGCACTGAGAACAGGATGCCGTTCGGCACGATGTCGAACACTGTCCTGCCGACTTCCCCTATTTCTCCGTCGATACTGATCTTCATCTTTTCTTTGCGCGGCGTGATGACTGTGCGTTCGCACTTCTCTATGGCGAACAGTTCACATGCCTTTTCGTCTGCAAGGTGCGTGCCCTTTTTGTATTCGCTGAATAGTTTTGCGAACTGGAGCCTGCTTGCCTTCTTAACGATGCTTATGTCCATAAGCCCGTCGTTAAGATCGGCCTGTGGAATAGCTTTTACTCCGCCGCCGCAGAATTTCCCGTTCGCTACAGCGACAAGGAGAAGCTTGTCATCCCATATAGTCTCTCCGTCACATTCTATGGTAAGGTCTGTTCCCTTTTTCTTCACGAATGTCACGAGGAGACTGAGATAATATGCCATGGATCCCTGGATGAACGGCACTTTTTTCATTCTCTGTGTGAGATCGACAACGTTGCAGTCGAGACCGATGTTGAACATATTGATGCAGTAGCGCACACCTTCCTCGTTTGCGTATCTGATAAGATCTGACCTGACCGCATTTCCGTCCATCTGCGCACTTATGCTCATGAAATCGCCGGCATCCGGGAAGCACTTTACGTAGTCGTTGCCGGTCCCGCACGGTATGCATGCCACCTCCGCGCCATCATAACCGTAGCATCCGTTCACAACTTCATTGAGCGTGCCGTCGCCTCCGCAGGCATAGAAGCGGAATTTCTCGTCGCCTGTTCTCTGTACGTAGCCGTTTATGGTCCAGTCAGGATCTGTGCCGAGAAGAGTCCTGCATATGAATTTTACATATCTCTCAGCGTCTCCAACGCCCTTGGTCCTGTATATTATTACGTCATGGTCGCCGGGGTCGTTTACCGCATGCTTCTGGTCAGCAGTCACGAGAAGACCTCTCAGCTCTGCCTGTATCCTGATCTCCTCTTCAAGATCGACCGCTCTTCCCTGCCCTGCGGCAGGATTGATGATAAAAAAGTGTTTCATAGTATCAGTCAGTCCTCCGGGCTCCAGCTCTGCTGAAGGTCTTCTATCATCAGCTTCCCTGATACTTTAACTACGATCTGGTACTGGTCCTCATACACTATCTCTCCAGGCGGAGTGTTGGTGTACACAAGGAAATACGGATGGTTGTATTTCTCCAGAAGCCAGCATGCCGGCCGGATCATCTTCATCATCTCCTCAGAATTCTCTGTCTTGAAAAAGCATATAACGCTTTCCTGGTTTTTGCACTGAGGTGGATATGGAAGATGTTTTGAGAACCAGCCGTCGATCTCCTTATACAGATCGGCGTCCTCTTCTTCCATGACATCGTTCTGTATAAGCTGCCAGCACATGCTGAACACGCCCTTACCGAACATTGTGTTACGGGCAAGCTCCTGCCCCTGTATCCTTACGTATTTGTAATCCATGATCGATCCCTACAGCTTACTGATAAGATAATCCGTGAATTCTTCTGCTGTCGCACCGTCTTCACGGCCTGTAATAACGACTTTCTTCTCGTTTTCGACGCACTCTGTGAGGGCGTCTTCAAGCTTCTGCGCTTTGTCAGTCTTTCCGATGTGGCGGAGAAGCATCGCCGCGGCTTTGATGATGCTCGCCGGGTTGGCGTACTGCCCGCGGCCTTCTGCGATCATCCTGTCAGCCGAGCCGTGGATCGCCTCGAACATCGCGTAATGGTCACCCATGTTGGCGCTTCCGGCTGTACCGACTCCTCCCTGTATCTGTGCTGCTTCATCTGTGATGATGTCGCCGTAAAGGTTCGGCAGCACGAACACCTGGAAATCGGCGCGGCGCTCTTCCTTCAAAAGGTTCGCCGTCATGATGTCGATGTACCAGTCCTCAGCCGTGATTCCCGGGTAATCGCTTGCGACTTCATGGCAGATCCTTGAGAAGTTGCCGTCTGTCTGCTTCATTATGTTAGCCTTTGTGACGATCGCGACGTTCGTCTTGCCGTTCGCCTTCGCATACTCAAATGCCGCGCGCGCGATACGGCGTGTCCCGGACTCTGTAGTCACCTTGAAGTTCATTGAAAGCTTCCCCGGGATCTCGATCCCCTTGCTTCCTAGAACGTACTCACCTTCAGTGTTCTCACGGAAGAACGTCCAGTCGATCCCCTGCTCTGGGATGCTCACCGGGCGCACGTTCGCGTACAGGTCGAGCTCACGGCGGAGCGCAACGTTAGCGCTCTCCATCGTTCCTCCCTTAGGAGTCGTGGTCGGGCCCTTCAGGAGCACGTCGCATGTCTTGATCTCTTCGAGTACGTCATCAGGTACCGCCTGCTGCTTCTCCAGCCTGTTCTCAATCGTGAGTCCCTCTATGTCCTTGATCACGATATCACCCGAGTCGAGCTCTTCCGCGAGAAGGTGCCTCAGCACACGCTCAGCTTCCTTTGAAATGATCTTCCCGATGCCGTCGCCCGGGCAGATCCCGATAGTCACTGTATCGAGCTTGCTGAAGTCCTTAGGCGGCCGGTCGTCCTGCTCCATCTTGAGCTCACGCGTGAGCTGCTCGATCAGAAGCTGCCTGAACTGCCCGCAGGCGTCGCTTACTTCCGCCATGTCCTTCATTTCGCTCATACCTATATCAAAAACTTCCTGGATCACACTTTTCTTATCCGCCATCTTTATCCTCCTATTTCTTTGCCTGCTCTGCTATGTAGTTCAGCAGGCCGCCGGCGAGAAGCATCTCTTTCTGGCGCTCTGTGAAGCTGCACTTCAGTGTGCATGTTATATCTTTGGTCTTGTCGACCAGTGTTATCTTTCCTGAATTGAGGCCGTCTTTGATTCCTGTAACTGTGAGCTCGTCGCCCTGGTCGAGCTTGTCGTAGTCGTCAGGATCTTCGAAAGTGAGAGGCATGATGCCGGCGTTCACGAGGTTCGCAACGTGGATCCTCGCAAAGCTCTTTGCGATAACGACACGCACTCCGAGGTAAAGCGGAACGAGTGCCGCGTGCTCTCTTGATGATCCCTGTCCATAGTTCTCACCGCCGACCACGATGCTCTTGCCTGCTTTCTTTGCTCTCTCCGGGAAGGTCTTGTCGCAGACTCCGAAGCAGAACTGTGAAAGATGTGGGATATTCGACCTGTACGGCAGGATCTTGGATCCTGCCGGCATGATGTGGTCTGTCGTGATGTTGTCGCTGACTTTAAGGATGAGCGGAGCTGTGATCTCGTCCGGTACCGGCTCCCCGATCGGGCAGGCTTTGATGTTCGGGCCCTTCAGGATCTCAACTTCCGCCGCCTCTTCTTCCGACGCCGGAAGGAGGATCGCATTATCATTGATCTTGAACTTGTCAGGCATCTTTATCTCAGGCATCTTGCCGAGCTTTGCAGGGTCTGTGATCTCCCCGAATACTGCTGCTGCGACTGCTGTCTCAGGCGATACCAGATAGACTTTTGCGTCTGCTGTTCCGGAGCGCCCCTCAAAGTTCCTGTTGAACGTCCGGAGCGATACTCCGCCTGAGTTCGGAGAGAATCCCATGCCTATACATGGACCGCACGCGCACTCAAGGATACGTGCTCCGCTTGCGATTATATCCGACAATGCTCCGCAGTCCGCGAGCATGCTCATCACCTGCTTGGATCCGCATGAGATGGAAAGGCTAACAGTCGGGTCGATTGTGCGTCCCTTAAGAAGCGCCGCGACCTTAAGCATATCGAACAGAGACGAGTTGGTGCATGATCCGATGCAGACCTGGTCGACCTTGGTCCCCGCGATCGAAGCGACGTCTACTACGTTGTCCGGGCTGTGCGGGCATGCGATCTTTGCAGACAGGCTGTCGAGGTCGATATAGATGATCCTGTCATATTCAGCATCCGGGTCGCTCTCAAGCTTAACGAAATCTTCCGGCCTTCCCTCTGCCTCGAGGAACGCCTTTGTGATTTCGTCCGACGGGAAGATCGACGTGGTCGCGCCGAGCTCCGTGCCCATATTCGTGATGGTGGCACGCTCAGGGACAGACAGGTCTTTGATGCCGGGGCCTCCCCACTCGATGATCGCACCGACTCCGCCCTTTACGGATAGTATGCGCAGTATCTCCAGGCTGATGTCCTTAGCTGTGACGAACGGCCTTAAGTGTCCGGTCAGGCATACCTTGTACATCTTCGGCATTCTGATGTAGTACGCGCCGCCTCCCATCGCGACCGCGACGTCCAGGCCGCCCGCTCCCATCGCGAGCATTCCGATGCCGCCGCCCGTCGGAGTGTGGCTGTCAGACCCGATCAAAGTCTTGCCCGGCTTTCCGAACCTCTCGAGGTGCACCTGGTGGCAGATGCCGTTTCCAGGCCTTGAGAACCTGAGCCCGTACTTCCTTGCCGCAGACTGGATGAACCTGTGGTCATCCGCGTTCTCGAATCCCGACTGCAGCGTATTATGGTCGATGTACGCGACCGAAAGCTCAGTCTTTACGCGCGGGATCCCCATCGCCTCGAACTCGAGGTACGCCATCGTACCTGTCGCGTCCTGTGTCAGCGTCTGGTCGATCCTGAGAGCCACTTCACTTCCGACCTCCATCGAGCCCGAGAGCATATGTGCCTTGATTATCTTCTGCGCAATAGTAAGTCCCATAATTGCCTCCTGTAATTCATGTTATATCTCTTTAACGAGCTGCGGCTCGCACCCGACATAGTCAAGCGACACGAGCCTGTAGCGCGTTCCGTTCCACTGTCCCTGGAAGCCGTTTTTGAACGCTTCCTTTCCGTGAAGATGCCCGTACAGGCATTGCTTCACCTTATATTCCGTCATGAGCTGTGTGAATCCGGACGACTGGAATTTATCATTCGTCGGCGGATAATGCAGGCAGCAGATGATCTCTCCTGCTCCGTGCTCTCTCGCGTCGTCAAGCGACATCCTCAGGCGGAGCTGCTCGCGCTCGTAGATCTTGTTATCGTGATCATCAAAGCCTTGTGTGCCGGGGCAGATCCATCCGCGGGTCCCGCAGATGGCAAGTCCGCCGCCTTCCATGCCTCCGTCAAGGCCTTTACTTCCCCTGTCAGATAAGCTTTTCTCCTGTCCGCTGCCTCCGTTTCCTGCCCCCACCATATAGCAGTGGTTCTGCAGAAAAGTCACGTCATCGAACAATGTGTTCAGCTTGTTCGTTGATACCCACCAGAGGTCGTGATTTCCCTTGGTTATGACTTTCTTCCCGGGGAGCTCATGGATCCACGTGAGATCCGCCATCGCCTCGTCGAGCCGGAGCCCCCATGAGATATCGCCAAGTATCAATACAATATCTTCAGGCGAGACTACAGCTTCCCATTTCTCCTTTAGCCTTCCGCTGTGGTCCTTCCAGCCGGCACCGAAGACATCCATCGGCTTTTCAATTCTCTCGTCAAATGACAGGTGCGGATCACCTATCGCAAATATCTTCATCTAGTCACCATATGTTCCATCAAAATCTCATCTCTGCCGGAATTCCATCAGTATCCGGATCGCGTCGATATACCCGTCAAAGCCTTTTCCCGACACAGTCGCGATGCAGGCCTGCCTGATATACGATACCTTCCTGAACTCATCCCTTGCGTCCACATCAGAGATATGTACTTCAACAGTCGGGATCATCACGGCCTTCACCGCGTCAAGCAGCGCTACGCTCGTGTGCGTGTACGCGCCGGGGTTTATAACGATCCCGTCGAAATGCCTGAAGTAAGCCTCCTGGATCTTATCCACCAGGTCACCCTCATGGTTAGACTGGTAGAAGCTCACCTCCACACCGAGCTCTGCAGCCTTCTCCCTTATCATCCCGACAAGCTCATCATAAGTCCGGGAGCCGTATATGTCCGGCTCCCGGACCCCGAGCATATTCAGATTAGGGCCGTTTATAACTAATAGCTTCATGTAACATCCCTACTTGACCTTGATCGTTACAGTTGCCGCAGCTGATGCCTTATTGTATTTCCTGTTCCCGGCCGCGGTCACACGGATCTTCACCTTATATGTGCCCTTCTTCGTGCCCTTTTGAACTGTGATTTTACCTGTCTTCTTGTTAACGGAGATCTTCTTGCTTCCGCTTACTTTCTTATATGTCTTCTTTCCGACAGCGCCCTTTATCTTAAGCGCTTTGCTCACGGCGACAGTCTGAGCTCTTGTCTTAAGCTTCGCCGCGGAAACAGTCACTTTCTTCCCGCTGACGACGAGTTCCTGATCGTGCTTGTATACCTCGATCTCGCATGACGCCTCGGCTCCGAGAATGTCTGACACGATGATCCTGGTCTTTCCGGGTTCAACGCCTGTCATGGTCCCGTCCGCTGAGATCGTCGCGATCTTCGGGTCTTCTGAACTGAAGAAGAGCCCTGTATAGTCTGTGATATGGTTGCCATAGGCGTCATAGATCTCATCGATCGTGGATGACTCTCCTATCGCTAGTCCGTAGTCAGCCGCAATTGTGAATTTACCTTCTTTGGACACATCTACTCGGACCGCGAGCGTACCTACGCCAGGATATGTTACCTTGATATATCCTGTTCCCGGCTTGATTGCTGTAACGACGCATCTATTTGGATAGGACTCATTCACAGAGATATCGAATACGCCTTCCTGTCCTTCCGGGATCTCCCATTTAATATCGTTATTTGCCGGAGACTTGCCCTTCCCGCCTTTAAGAGAAAGTGACAGTATCCCTGAGCCTTCCGGCCCGCCTGCCGCGAGCTTGAGCGGATCCTGAGAGACATTTATATAGAACTCGGAATCTGTGACCGGCTTGCTGTATGCCTTGATCGGGAAATTATCAAATGTGAACAAAACATACAATTCACCGAATATCTCCTTGAGTGATTCTTCATAACCCATGTCGTACCAGTTGCCGTTCAGCATGATATATGATTCCTTCGGATTAACGACGCCTTTCACCCAGGATGGTTGTCCAAATGCCCTTGAGAAGTCTTCTCCATATGCAAGCTGAAGATTCAGACCGTATTTCTCCTCCGGAGTTATCTGAGTCATGATAATGGAGAATGACTGTCCCTTCTGTATCAGCACAGGGTCATTAAGCTTGATCTTATGGAATCCGCCATACTCAAACGACTGCTCACCTGAGGCAACACATATACCGTCAAGCGGGCTCTCGAACCCCGATGAAAGAAGGAATATCTCATATTTAACCTTCGTTCCCGGGGCAGCTGTCAGGCATGATACCTGCTCGAGCAGCTCATTCTGATCCGCCGTGAACACATTCGACATGCAGGCAAGATCATCGAACTCCGCGCTCTGTACATCCTCTACAGGCATATAATCGTACTGGTCGATATAATACTGCTTTCCTACATTGCTCTCCTCAAATGAAAGCGCCTCAGGAAGTGACAGACTCTGGTCGTAGTATGACAGCCAGAAATATCCTGTTCCAACACCTTCCTCATTAGGGATACCCCAGTATCCGGGGCCCCTGTTCGGAAATTCCTCTTCACCTGAGCCCCAGCTGTTCTTTACGAGCCACGCTCCGTTGAGCAGGTTGCCATTCTCGTCTTTCGGCTCATGGCCCTCGACGAAATTCGCCGCCGGGTAGTCATCGTCATATCCTACGATAGTTACCGCGTGATTGGCATTCTGTAGCTCGTATGTATAGTGCGCCCAGTTCCTGCTTATGTACTTTCCGTCTGACTCCTGTCCGGGCCTCGACTGATCCGCGCAGAAGCCGACCTCCACTGCGCGCTTATTCAGGAGCTGATCCTTGATCGCTTCAGTTGCTGCCTTATTGTATTCATAATGATAATCTGTATACTCATCATCAGGATCATCCGGAACAGACTGTGCAGGCGAAGGAAGCATGTATGACTCCTTAAGCACGTATGACTGCGTGAACCTGAGCTCTTCAGGAACGCTCCAGTCGTCATCTGCGCTGTAGGAGTAATCTACCATCTCTTTCTTGTTCGGATCCCAGGATTTATCTATGGCGTCATCACCTTTAAGACCGTGATACTCATATATATCCGCAGGCGTTCCTGCCGGAGCTGAATCCGGAAGTTTCCTGTCCTCCAGGTTCGGCCCCACACCCGAAGCGAAAAGTGTGGACGCATATATCGGAAGTCCTCCCATATTGAACTTCTGCTGAAGCGTTGTCACACTCTCATCAAAATACATTCCTTCGCCATACTGCGAGTCGTTCTCATCCGCGATCGGACGCACATGGAAATTGACCAGATGCTTCTCTGAAAGGTTGAGATTGGTCCAGTCGTATCCGTCGTCCTCGGCTATCCCTGATCCCAGGATGCTCGACTCAGCCGCTGCTATCGCGGCGAATCCCCAGCACGTCCCGAACGGGTTCTGGAATTTGACATTCGTTACATAGCGCTTTCCGTCCACGTCCCTTAAGTCATACTTCGCCGGGAAATTCTTCTCACTCTTAAGCTTTAATCCCGACGCGTCCTTTTCAGTCCTGAAGTTGAACGCGTCCTCACTCCTTACCAGTTTAGCTGCCCTGATGTAGTCATCCTTCGAAGGGCTGCCTGCCTTCTCTCTTCCCGCGGCAAAAGATATACCTTCCGGCGCGAGCATGCTCACGGTCATCACTGCCGTCAGCACGAGCATCAAAATTCTGCTGTACTTCTTCTTCATCTTTCCTCTCTCCCTTCCTAAAGCTCCTGGTTGTTATCTATGTAATAGTCGCTCCAGCGCTTATATTCGTCTTTTCTCTCCTGGTAGAGCTGCTCGACTCCTGTGCTCGTAGATAGCGGGCGCCCGTCTGTCTCGAGCTTGTCGAGATCTCTCTTGATCCAGATAACGACGCCGTTCTGCTTGACTATGTTATAGTTTTCTTTGGTCTTGATCACGCCGCCGCCTGTCGCGATGACGCAGCCTGCCTCCTTGCAGGCCAGCTTCAGCATCTCTGTCTCGACCTTGCGGAAGTATACCTCGCCCTTCTGCTGGAATATCTCCTCGATAGAAGCTCCTTCGTGCTGGATGATCATGTCGTCTATGTCGATAAAGCGCTTGCCCTGCTTCTCAGCCATCTTGCGGCCAAGGAACGTCTTGCCTGCTCCGGGCATGCCGATGAGCACATTGTTCAGGACCTTGCGCTTCAGCTCGTCCAGGATCGTCTCGATCTCGTCATCGTCGATCTGGTTTCCTGTGAATATCTCGCTTGACTGCTTGGCCTGCGCGACGAGCATCTCAAGGCCGCCTGCGCACGGAATACCGTTCTCCATGCAGTCAAGGATGAGCTTCGTCCTGTACGGATTGTATACGACGTCGATGACGCCTTTGATGTTCCTGAATTTTGTGATATCGACGAGGCAGCTCCCGTTGTCCGGATACATTCCGACCGGCGTCGCGTTCATCAGTATCTCTGCGTCATAGTGCTTGTAGAGATTGGTGTAATTGTCCTCGCCTTTCCTTGAGATCACCACGACTTCTTTTGCATGGAGATCTTTCAGAAGCTCCTGGATCGTTACAGATACTCCGCCATCACCGAGCACGACGCATTTCATGTCTTCCACATCTATGTCGTTATGCTCGAGCTGGTATTTCACACCGAAATAGTCCGTGTTATATCCTGCGAGCTTCCCGTCCTCAGTCCTTACGACAGTGTTTACAGCGCCGATCTTCCTCGCCTCATCAGACACTACGTCGCAGAGCTTCATGACTGTCTTTTTATACGGTATAGTTACATTGAAGCCGTCATAATCCGGCGAAAGAAGAAGTCTTCCAAGGTCGTCCGCCTTAGTCTCACAGAGATCATATTCATAATCGCCGAGCTCTCTGTGGATGAGCGGTGAGTAGCTGTATGACAGCCGGGCCCCGATGAGCCCGTATCTCTTTCCCATATTTATTTCACCAGCTTTCAGTATTATAAAGTATGCCAAAATGCCTGCCCGCCGCCTCTTTCCCGGAGCGGCATATGCCGGCTATTTATCTATGATTTCCTGCTGGAACTCCTTTGAGAGCTCCATGATCTTATTATACAGCAACACGCAGTAATCTTCCATATCGTCAGGCGCGATCTTTCTGATTTCGTCGAGTTTTTCCTGCTCACGCGAAGAGTCCAGGACCGGCAGTCCGTTCTCTTTCTTGTACCTTGCTATGTCAGCGCTTATCCTCATTCTCGCGATAAAAGAATCGAGGAGCACCTGGTCTGTCTTGTCGATTTTTTTCCTGAGATCATCTAAGCTCACGCTGCTCTGTTCTGATTCCATTTCATCCTCCTACAGCAGGTCATATATCGCGATCGCTGCCGCGGCCTCCACCACTGGGACAGCCCTTACTACGACGCACGGGTCATTCCGTCCTCTTATGCTGAGCTCTGCTTCTTCACCAGTCGAATAGTGTATGCTCTTCTGCGGCTTTGCTATCGACGGAGTCGGCTTGAACGCTGCCCTGAACGTCACCGGCATTCCGCTCGTAAGCCCGCCGAGTATCCCTCCGTGGTTGTTCCCTTCCGTAACTACATTTCCATCCGCATCGGTCATGAACGGGTCGTTGTTCTCACTTCCCCTTATCCTCGCGGCATCAAAGCCTCGTCCGAATTCTATTCCTTTTACCGCCGGTATCGCGAACACTGCCTGTGATATCACATTCTCCACGCCGCCGAACATCGGCTCGCCGATCCCGACAGGAAGGTTTTTGATAGTGCACGAAATGATGCCGCCGACTGAGTCGCCTTCAGCCCTCGCCCTGTCGATCTCCGCCATTGCAAGCTCATACGACTCGTCATCAGTTATCTTCACTCCGTGGATCTCCGCGATCTCAGCATTCACAGTGATGCCGCGGCGCTTAAGGATCTGCAGTATGATCCCGCCCGCGATGCACATCGGCGCAGTGAGCCTGCCCGAGAAGTGCCCACCGCCGCGGTAGTCCTCGTTGCCTCCGTACTTGACATGCGCCGGATAATCAGCGTGGCCCGGCCGCGGGACGTCCTTCATCTCATCGTAATCCTGTGAGCGAGTGTCTTCATTTCTGATGAGAGCAGTGATCGGCGTCCCTGTAGTCACACCGTCCCTCACGCCTGACACGAACTCCGGCACATCAGCCTCATGCCTTGCGGTCGAGCGGCTGTCACGCCCCGGCGCGCGCCTGTTCAGAAACTCCTGCAGCTCATCAAAATCTATACGCTCTCCTGCCGGGATGCCGTCAAGCGTCATCCCGATCGCCGCCGAATGCGACTCGCCGAAGATCGAAAGGCTTATCTTACTGCCAAATGTAGATGACATTGTTTCCTCCTGTTTATCTAAGCACAGTGTTATCCATGGATCCCAGTCTCTCAAATTCCCTGAAAAACGTCGGGTATGACTTGCTGACCGCACCGCTGCCATTAATAACTACTTTTCCGCTTGTTATCAGCGAAAGCACTGCCGCCATCATCACTATCCTGTGGTCGCCTGCCGTTTCAGCGGTGCCGCCGGCCGGATGTCCGCAGCCGTGAATGATGATCTCGCTGTCAGTTCCCTCTGCTTTTACTCCGACGTCATTCAGGCAATCCACTATTGAAGCGATCCTGTCGCTCTCCTTGAGCTTCAGCCTCTCGGCATTTATCAGCCTGGTATCGCCCTCAGCTGCAGCAGCCGCGCACGCGATCGCAGGCGCAAGATCCGGGATCCCGGAGACGTCGACAACTGTTCCCTTAAGATTGGATGGATATACCGTAACAACATTATCGTTTCCAGATGCCTCGATCTCTATTCTTGCGCCAAATGACCGCAGCACATCGATGATTCTTCTGTCTCCCTGTACTGAATCTATGTTCAGGCCGCTTATACTTACAGGACTGTTCCCGATTACTCCAGCCGCAAGCCAGAATGCGGCCTGCGACCAGTCACCCTCGACCACGTAAGGAGCTTCCCGGCGGTACTTCTGGCCTCCGGATATCGTATATTCGTCATCTTCAGAGCCGATCTTGATGCCGTACTCCTTAAGGACGTCTATTGTGATGTCAACATATGCTGATGACTGTAGCTTTGATGTGAGCTCTATCCTGCTGTCTCCGTCCAGATGCGGCAGCGCGAGTAAAAGTCCTGTGATATACTGTGATGAAACAGAACCTGGAAGTCTGAATGTGCCTGGCGTTAGCTTTCCTGACACGCTGATCACTCCGCCGTTCAGATGCTCTATCTTCATCCCGTGCTTGATGAGTTCACTTTCCAGCTCGCCAAGCGGGCGCTCAGAAAGACGTCCTTTCGTAATGAATCTCGCATCTGCGCCAAGTACGCCGGCAAGCGGGAGCATGAACCTGAGCGTCGATCCGCTTTCACCGCAGTCTAATACGCACGCTGGATCACCTTCACCGCATTTTTTATCTGTCGAACTATCCCCATGATCCAGGCTAATGGCTAATAGCCGTTCACCAGAAAAACTATATAAGTTTCTCAGTGTATCCAGACATCCCCTTGTCGCCCTGATATCATCTGAATCAAGGTCGCACACGACGCCGGATCCGTCGCCGCCCGCGATGAAATCACAGATATACGCCCTGTGCGCGTACGACTTGGATGGAATGATCGCGAGCATGCTCATTTTTATATCTCCATAGTGAGCACCGGGTCTTTCAGGTCCGCTGCTCTCTTGCTTTGTGTTCCTTCTACGAAGAGCGCCTTCAGTGCGTCTTCGTCATCGTTCTCGATTGCCGCTTTGTATTTTCCCAGCTCATCGATGTAGTTCGTAAGCTCTTTAAGCAGGAAGTCTTTGTTCTCCATGATAAGGTCGGCCCACATGTTTTCGTTCAGGTCGGCAACTCTTGTAAAGTCCCTGAAGCTGCCGCCGACCGGAAAGCCTGCCGGATACCTGGATTCTTCCTTTACGAATGCGTTAGATGCGATATGCGTCATCTGTGATGTGAACGCGATCATATCGTCGTGCTGGTCTGCTGTCATGAACGAGAGCTTCCCGAATCCTGCAGGCTTGAACAACGCTTTCAGCCTGGCAAGAAGCTCTATGTCGTCACGGCTCTCCGTGACAAGCACCATAGTAGCTCCATCAAAAATGTCATCCCTGCTGTTCTTGAAGCCGCCGTACTGACGGCCCGCCATCGGATGACCCCCGATGAACATGAAGCCGTGCTCAGCAGCAAGAGCAAAACCCGACTCGCAGATCCTTTTCTTTATCCCGCAGCAGTCAATTACTATCTGTCCTTCGCCGAAATCATCAGCATGATCTTCAAGCCATTTGACTGACGCATCGATCGTAAGGCAGATCAGGATCAGATCACATTCTTTTATATTCTCGTCCGTGAGCTCGCCGTCGACCGCGCCTGAGATCTTCGCGAAATCAAGTGTGGACCTGCTTCTGTTATATCCGAGCACTTCATTGCCGGAGCGTTTGTATGCTTTAGCAAGCGACCCGCCGATCAGGCCGAGCCCCACAATTCCTACTTTCATCTATAATGCCTCTCTGATGCGGCTGACTTTTTCCATAAGGTCCGCGAACTGTGCCGGTGTCAGCGACTGTGCGCCGTCCGACAGGGCGTGCGCCGGGTCGTTATGTACCTCGATCAGAAGCCCGTCTGCTCCAGCAGCAGCTGCTGCGAGCGACATCGGAAGAACAAGGTCTGAATAGCCTGTCCCCTGGTTCGGGGCGACGACTACCGGAAGGTGCGTCCTTGACTTAAGTGCCGGCACCGCCGACAGATCAAGCGTGCTTCTCGTGTACTGCTCGAAAGTCCTGATACCGCATTCACAGAGGATCACGTCGGTGTTCCCGCCTGCCATGACATACTCTGCGCTCATAAGGAGCTCCTCAAGCGTGTTCGCGAGGCCCCGCTTGAGCAGGACCTGCTTCTTCAGGCTGCCGAGCTCTTTAAGCATTTCGTAATTCTGCATATTCCTGGCACCGACCTGGATAACATCCACATCATCAAAATCCTTGAGGTGGTCTATTCTGGTAAGCTCCGACACCACCGGCAGGCCTGTCTCTTTCTTTGCCTCAGACAGATACTTAAGTCCTTCCTCTCTTGTCCCCTGGTTAGCATACGGGGAGCGTCTCGGCCTGAAAGCACCGCCGCACAGGAACGAAGCTCCAGAGGCTTTGATGCTGCGGGCGATCTCTGTTATCTGTTCTTCTGACTCGACTGAAGGCGGACCTGCGATCACAGCGAAATTCCCACCTCCTATTTTCGCTTCGCCTACGTCGATCACTGTATCCTTCGGATGGAATTTACGGTTCGCGTTCTTATACGGCTCAGATATCGGCGTCACACGCTCAACTATGTCGAGCATCTCCACCATGTCCTTGTCGACCGAAGCCACGTCACCGACGAGGCCGAGGATCGTTTTATATTCACCGTCCGACTCATGGACTCTTAGGCCCTGTCCCTTGAACCATTTAACGAGCTGATCCTTCTGCTCTTTTGTTGTTTTTTCCTTTAAGATGATAACCATCCGGACTCCTCTCTTTTATTGGCGATCATGACATAATAATTCATTAAATATTATACCGTTTTGAAGTGCAAAAAACAACGCTGAACAGCGGACTTTACTTCATCTGTTTAGTGTGCTAAAATATAATATGTTGAATTATGTGCTGGAATAAATCGGTGGCCCGGCGTGCAGAGTGCCGGGCCGTATAATGTGATCAGCAATGATCATTATGCTGATCATAAGCATGCCGGCCGGACAGTGCCGGATACAGGGGGAATATATGGATACAAGTAAAATGACGATGGTACCGCGGCTTGAACCGATCTTTGAGTCCAGGGAGCACACCGACTTCAGGGCGCTCCTTAATTTCGCGGCGTATCAGTACAAAACAGACGACGCATTCATCATCAAGACCGGGAAAGATGCTGATAAGAAGCCTGTCTACAGGCACGTCTCGTTTGAGACTTTCAAAGACGAGGTGAACTGGTTCGGTACAGGAATGCTGAAGCTCGGGCATCTCGGCCAGAGAATAGCCGTTATCGGGAAAAACTCGTACGAGTGGTATATGTCTTACTTCTCAGTGCTTTGCGGCCTCGGCATCGTGGTGCCTCTTGACAAGGGGCTTCCCTACGAAGAGACAGAAAACTCACTTATCAAAAGCCGCGCCAGCGTTATTTTGTTCGATAGAGCGCACCTTGATCTTGTGGAAGAGCTCAAGAAGAACGGAACGACCGAGCTCACATCTTACTATGCGCTGGAAGATATCCCGGGATATACGAGTAATGCTTCGGACAGCGATGATGAGAACGGTCCCAAGTATACCTCTGTGTACGACATCATCGATATAGGGCGGAAAGAGATGGAAGACGGAAACGACGAGTTCCTGAATCTCCCGATCGACCCGGACAAGATGCAGATCCTGCTCTTCACATCGGGCACTACCAGCAAAGCCAAGGCGGTCATGCTCTCCGAGCACAACATTCTGGCGAACATCTACATGCT
>CAZBFD010000025.1:1563-15522 GCA_964491055.1 uncultured Eubacterium sp. | reverse complement strand
AGTCGGCTGCATGTATGTGCCGCCGACTGGTGCCTGTCCCTGGTAGGCCGCAGTCTATTACATGAACTCGATCTCTATGTCTTTAAGGAGCTGGTTTTTGATCACAGATGCGCCTGTATCGTCGAAGACGTTGATGCGGTATACAAGAACGCGCATGTGTGTGCCGACTTCGACTGGCCGCCGCTCGGGGGAGCGCCTGCAGATGAGACGGATGCCGTTTACGTCGAGCGTGACTTCGGTGAATGTTCCGCGGAACACTACGTCTGAGACGACGCCTTCGTCTGAGTACTGTATCATGTCATGGAACTTCGGGTTGTCGTCACGGAACGATTCGACATACTCCGGCCGGACCACGACTTTTCGTCCGTCGTCTGCATCTATATCATCAAAACCTTTGAACCCGTAGAATGTGTTCCACACGGCAGAATCGCCGATGAATGTCGCGGCAAAAGCTGTCTGCGGCTGTTTATATACTTCGTACGCGGTGCCGGCCTGTTCGACTTTTCCGTCTTTAAGGAGCACGATGCGGTCGGCCATGTCGACCGCTTCATCCTGGTCGTGCGTGACGAAAACTGTCGTTACGCCGACTTCTCTTATCATCGCGCGGAGCCATGATCTCAGCTCTTTTCTTACTTTGGAATCGATCGCTGCGAACGGCTCGTCGAGCAGCAGGATCGCAGGTTCTGTCGCAAGCGCCCTGGCGAATGCGACCCGCTGACGCTGGCCTCCTGAAAGCTGATTCGGGTACCTTCCCCTGAACTCTGACATCCCAATCAGGTCAAGCAGTTCATTCACACGTCGGCTGGTCTCGTCCATGGGCTTCTTCTGCACATCAAGGCCGAACGCAATATTCTCAAAAACAGTCATATAGCGGAACAACGCATAGTTCTGAAAAACGAAACCGACTTTCCTGTACGCCGGCGCAAGATCGTTCACGCACGCGCCGTCGATATAGATGTCGCCTGAAGTCGGCTGATCCAGCCCCGCTATCATCCTGAGAAGCGTAGTCTTACCACTTCCGGAAGGCCCGAGGAGTGCGATCAGCTCACCCTTCTCTATTCCAAGGTCAACATGCGAAACAGCGTCCGGTTCACCCGGCTTCGCGTCCTCATACCTTTTGCAGATGTCTTTTAACTCAAGATACATATTGCATCCTTTCCTTTTGATAAAGTGTGTATTCTGGATCGGTCAGATCGGTTCTCCGCAGGATGCCTCAGCTGGCGCTCCAGTGTGAAAAACAGTCTTACAATTCTTTGTGTTCAAAAATATTCCTCGCAATGAGAAGTGCGATCGCCATGACTACCAGTACGGATGATACGGCAAAAGCTGCGGTGATGGATTCGGCGCTCCCGGACATGTAGAGCGCGTCGATCTCAAGCGGGAGCGTGAAAGTCTCACCGCGGGTCTTTGATAATGCGCTCACAGCGCCGAACTCGCCGAGGGCACGCGCTGTGCAGAGGATCATGCCGTATACGAGCGGCCATTTGATATGCGGGAATGTCACGCGCCGGAATATCGTGAAGCCCGGCGCCCCCATCATTGCAGCCGCTTCTTCTTCGGCCGTCCCCACAGAGTTCATCACAGGGATAAGCTCTCTGGACACGAACGGGAAAGTAACGAAGATCGTCGCAAGCACGACTCCCGGGAGTGCGAACACTATCTGTATATCCGTTCCGAACGTATCGTTTATCCACTCAAGCGCCGGATACGCCCAGCCGAGCCTACCGAATGTCATTATATATGAAAGCCCTGCGATTACAGGTGATATCGAGAACGGTATGTCGATGAGAGCAGCGAGCACCTGCTTGCCTCGGAATGAAAAACGGGTGAGCAGCCATGATGCGCAAAGTCCGAAGAATGTGTTTACGATCAGCGCAAAAGCAGCCGCCATAAGTGTTACGAAGAGCGCCGACCGGAAAAAATCTGTGGAAAGCGATGATATATAGAACCCGAATCCTCTTGAGAACGCGTTCCTTACAAGTGAGAGCAGCGGGAGCACGAGCATGAAGAAAACAAATATTACAGAAATAACAACGAAGATTTTGCCCATGGCGCCGTCGTCACGGCCTGATGCGCGGCCTGCCGTTGCCACATAGTCGGACTCGGTCTTTCTCGCCTGGTATATCGCCACTGCGTTTATGAGAAGGAGCATGATAAATGAGATGACCACCATGACCAGCGCGATCGCGGTCGCGCCTGCGTAGTCCAGGTAATTAAGCTTCTGCATGATGACGTAGGATATGACCTGGGTCTTGTTCTTTGCGCTGTTTCCGGAAATGTAGATGACGCTTCCGTATTCGCCTATCCCCCTTGCAAAGGCGAGGCTGAACCCGGTAAGTAGCGCAGGCATGACCTCCGGGAGCACAACGCGCCTGAATGTGTAAGCTCGCCCCGCGCCGAGCGTGAACGCCGCCTCTTCATACGACGGGCTGAGCTTTTCCAGAACGGGCTGCACCGTCCTCACTGTGAATGGTATCCCCACGAAGATAAGAGCAACGATGATCCCGAGATGAGTATACGAGACTTTGATACCGAACACGCCCAAGGCGCCCCCCATCCAGCCGGAATCGGAGTAAAGCTTGCTGAGCGTGATGCCCGCGACTGCGGTCGGAATCGCGAGCGGAAGTTCGATCATGC
Source organism: uncultured Eubacterium sp. (assembly GCA_964491055.1). Lineage (GTDB taxonomy): Bacteria > Bacillota > Clostridia > Peptostreptococcales > Anaerovoracaceae > Aminicella. Next base: position 12,885 of record CAZBFD010000025.1, on the reverse strand, counting down.
CGTCGAGGATCCGCTTCCCCGGGAAGTCCGTCCGGACCAGCGCCATCGCGATGATCAGGCCGAAGATGCAGTTTACCAGCGCGGCCGCAAATGCGCATCCCACACTCGTGATGAGAGCGTTCCTGACCGTGTCATCCGTTACGACCGAGATGAAATCGGCCGGCGTCTGATGCGTTGAGAACACTAAAATAGAAGCGAGCGGTATCAGAATAAACACTGACATCATGGTGACTGAGATCCCCATCGTCAGTGAATATCCCGGTATGATGCTGTGCCCGTGCGCCTCTCTCCTCATACTGCTCTCAATTTCCGCTTCTCATCAAAATCCCGTTGGCCGTGAGTGCCGCTTCTCTAGTTCCCGTATATCTCATCAAAAACTCCGCCGTCTTTGAAGAATGTATCGTATGCGGCGTCCCATCCGCCGAAATCGTCTATGTTGCATAGCTTTATGCCAAGATCGAATTTGTCGCTGTATTCTTTCAGTATCTCCTCGTCAGAAGGCCTGTATCCGTAGTCGCCTATGATCCTCTGCGCGTCCTCGGTGTACAGGTGCTCAAGGTAATCATGCGCGACCTGCTCAGTGCCGTTCTTCTCCGCATTCTCATCGACCACGGCCACGCTCGGCTGAGCGAGTATGCTGATGCTCGGCGACACGATCTCATAGTCGTCCGGGTACTCGCCGGCAGTCTGGATCGCCTCGTTCTCCCATGAAACGAGGACGTCGCCCTGCCCGTTCTCGACGAATGTCGTGGTTGACCCTCTTGCTCCGGAATCCATGACGGTCACATTCGAATAAAGCTTTGACATGAAGTCTTTTACCTTTTCCTCATCTCCGTACTTCTCGGTAGCGTAGTACCACGCTGCGAGGAAATTCCAGCATGCTGCGCCGCTCGACTTAGGGTCAGGCGTGATTATCTCGACGCCGTCCTTGATAAGGTCGTCCCAGTCGTGTATCCCTTTCTCATTCCCTTTTCGGACGAGGAACACGATAGTCGAAGTATACGGAGACGACTGCCTGTCAAATTCATCGATCCATCCCGGCTCGATCAGCCCGGCCTGCTCGACCAGAGTGATGTCATGCGCGAGCGCGAGTGTAACAACGTCCGCGTCACTTCCCTCTACGACCGACCTTGCCTGGCCGCCGGAGCCCCCGTGCGACTGGACCACCTCGACCTCAGTTCCGGTCTCATCCTTGTATACATCCCTGAACCACTCGTTGTATGCTGCGTACAGCTCACGAGTCGGGTCATACGAAACATTCGTGATCTTTACCGTTCCATCGTCAGAGTCACTCCCAGAGCCGCCGCACGCAGCCAGCAGGCCCGCTGTCAGCATCAAAGCAACAACTGTACAAACGAACAAACCAATCCTCTTACCGTTCATAGCAACTTCTCCAGTTCTTTCATCAGCCGGTCTGCTGATTCTTCCTCACTCATCGTGCTTGTATCTATTGTGATCTCGGGTGCTTCCGGGACTTCGTACGGGCTGTTCACGCCCGTGAAGTTCGGGATCTCCCCGCTGTCGGCTTTTTTATACAGGCCCTTCACGTCGCGCTCGCGGCACTTCTCGATCGGCGTGGAAACGTACACTTCTATGAAGTCGTCTGTGCCGATTATCTCTCTCGCGCGCTGGCGGTCAGCCCTGTACGGCGAGATGAATGATGTCAGGACTATCAGCCCGGCGTCGTTCATCAGCCGCGCGATCTCGCCTATTCGCCTGATGTTCTCTATCCTGTCGCGCTCGGTGAATCCGAGGTCGCTGTTTATGCCCATGCGGATGTTGTCCCCATCGAGCATCATCGTATGCTTTCCCGCCACATGAAGCCGCTTTTCCACAGCGTTTGCGAGTGTCGACTTCCCGGCTCCGGAAAGCCCTGTGAACCAGATCGTCTTCGGCTTCTGCCCGAGTGACGCCGACCTTAGCTCCCTGGTCACGTCAAGCTCCTGCCATGTGACATTTTCAGACCTCCTCAGGCTGTATCTCACAGTCCCGCAAGCTGACGTCATGTGGCTCACGCGGTCGATCAGTATGAACTCCCCAAGCACCCTGTGCTTTTCGAATTTATCCAGCACGATGCCGCGCGGAAGCGATATGTCGCAGCAAGCGATCTCGTTCTTCGTTATCTTCTTCGCTGAAACGCGCTCTCCCGTGTTGACATCTATCCTGCATTCTATCTTCATTACAGACGCCGGTATCCGCTGCGTCCCGAGCTTGAGCAGATAGCTCCTGCCCTCGACCAGCGGCTCGTCGTCCATCCAGAGTATCTCAGCTGAGAAGACCCGCGAGACGCTGACTTCAGTGTCTTTCACGAGCACGCTCCCGCGGGACACATCTATCTCTTTATCGATACAGATAGTGACTGGCATGCCCTTCTCCGCCTTGTCACTGTCGTGGTCAGGCGCCAGGATCCGGCTCACCTTAGCCTCATTCTCCCCGGGCAAAATCTTCACGCTGTCTCCGACGGCTATCTCTCCTGATTCTATCTGACCGGCAAAACCCCTGAACGACCTGTCCGGCCGCGAGACTCTCTGCACCGGCATGATAAAGCCCTCTCCAGCCGCGCCATGGGAAACATCCACCTGCTCGAGCCAGCCTAGCAAAGTCTCCCCTTTGTACCACGGCATGTTCTTCGACGGTGACGTGATATTGTCCCCTTCCGTTGCAGATACCGGGATTATCTTCACATCATCCAGGTCGAACTCAGCCGACAGGACTTTGATGTCGTGGGCGATCTCGTTGAAGCGGTTCTGGTCGTAGTCGACCAGGTCCATTTTGTTGAGTGCGAACACAAAGCTCCGGACGCCCATCATCGCTGAGATCCGGGCGTGCCGCCTCGTCTGTGTGAGTATCCCCTTCGACACGTCAACGAGTATCACCGCGAGGTCCGCGAAAGATGCGCCGACTGCCATGTTCCTTGTGTATTCGGTATGGCCCGGTGTATCAGCCACGATGAAGCTCCTGTTGTTAGTCGTGAAGTATCTGTACGCGACGTCGATAGTTATACCTTCCTCACGCTCAGCCATGAGGCCGTCAAGGAGAAGCGAATAGTCGATCTCACCGCCGCGGCTCCCCACTTTGCTGTCCATTATAAGTGACTGCTCCTGGTCTGCGAAGAGGAGCTTGGCGTCGTAAAGAAGATGGCCGATCAAAGTCGATTTGCCATCATCTACGCTCCCGCATGTCAGGAATTTCAGAAGTTCTTTCATTTCAAATATCCTTACGCTGTGTGGTCACGGCAGCGAGCATGCTCCCGCGCCCCCGGCTGTTTTATTTATCAGAAGTACCCCTCCTGCTTGCGCTTTTCCATGCTCGCTGCGCCGCCGTCTTTATCTATCACCCTGCTCGTCCTCTCAGACTCAGCAGCCGAAAGCGTCTCTTCTATTATCTGGTCTATCGTCTCGGCGTCTGACTCGACCCCGCCCGAGAGCGGGTAGCAGCCGAGCGTCCTGAAACGGACCTTCTTCATCATCGGCTTCTCGCCCTCATAGAGGCGCATGCGGTCGTCGTCCACCATGATAAGGTTTCCGTCGCGCTCGACGACCGGCCGGACTTTCGCGAAATAAAGCGGCACGATCGGGATGTTCTCCCGCTTTATGTACTGCCAGATGTCTGCCTCGGTCCAGTTCGAGATCGGGAAGACACGGATGCTCTCGCCTTTGTTTATCTCAGTGTTATACAGCTTCCACATCTCAGGCCGCTGGTTCCTCGGATCCCATGCGTGCTCACTGTTTCGGAACGAGAATATGCGCTCCTTCGCCCTGCTCTTCTCCTCATCACGTCTTCCGCCGCCGAACGCAGCTGTGAAGCCGTACTTATCGAGCGCCTGCTTAAGCGCCTGAGTCTTCATTATGTCCGTGTATGACGCTCCATGGTCGAATGGGTTTATACCGCGTTTAAGGCCGTCTTCATTTATGTATTCCAGCATCTCGATCCCGAGCTCCTTCGCCCTTCTGTCCCGGAACTCAATCATCTCGTGGAACTTCCAAGTCGTGTTGATGTGCAGAAATGGAAAAGGAGGCTTCTCCGGGTAAAAAGCCTTCATCGCGAGATGAAGCATTACCGACGAGTCTTTGCCGATCGAGTAAAGCATGACCGGTTTCTCGCACTCCTGAGAGACCTCCCTCATTATGTAGATAGCCTCCGCCTCGAGACGGTCCAGATGATCCATATCAAACCTCCGCGGAAAAGAGCATGAATAATTTATTTTATATGGATAGTATAAAAAACCAAAATGAAACCAGTGTGAAAAGCGGGGGCTGACCAGGGACAGACACCAGCCGGCAGATGCTTTCACGGCGGTTTCATATTAAGCATTTATAATTATCTGCAGTATTTGATCAGGAGGCAGATGATGAAAACTTTATATCTTCATATAGGGACTCAGAAGACTGCAACGACAACCCTTCAGCATTTTCTTGCTGAAAACGACGAAGTGCTTAAAACAAAAGGTTATACGTATCCTCTTTTTCCAGAGATCTTCTATCCGTACTGGGACAACAGCAGAAATGGGCTTTTTCTCGGGCATCCATATTTTAACAAGTACAACGAGCGTGACCGTGAGAAAGAAAAAGAGTTTTATGATAAAGGCATGAAAAGGCTCCATGAGATCTTCATGACATATCCTAATGTGATACTTTCCGAGGAGCGTCTCTGGCTCCAGCTGTTCTACGATAAGGCCGACCTGATGAAACGTATCCTCGAGGACGGCAGTGAACAAGGATACCAGGTCAAGCTGATCATTTATCTCAGAAGACAGGATATATTCGCCGAGTCGTACTGGAATCAGCAGATCAAATCAACAATAACTGAGACAAGAGATGTCAGCCAGTTTATTAATGAATTTGATCATATCAACTATTATTATGTGCTGAAAGTGATAACCGATGTCATCGGTGCAGAAAATCTTGCAGTAGTAAGGTTTGACGACGCTGTCAGAGACGGCGGGATAATATCAGATTTTATGAAGCGGATCGGACTGGAGCTTACTGATGAATATGAGATAAAACAGGAGAGCACTAACAGCCGCCTTTCGGGGAACACTGCTGATATCAAGCGGATCATAAATCAGATGGACGACCTTCTGATAGGTGATCAGATCTATATGAAAGACCGCGTCAACATGGCTTCTGCGATATCTCAGAAAAAATACCCGTGCTCCACGCTCTCTGAGGAAGAGCGTGCCGAATTCATGAAACGGTTCAAGAAAGGAAATGACCTTGCTGCTGAGCTTTATATCCATGACGGAAGGCCGCTCTTTTCAGAAGACTACTCCGGACTTCCAAAGTGGGAAAAAGATAATTCCGAATATCTTGACGATGTGATCCTGACATCCGCCGCAGGCGACGTGATACTATACCGGCGCATCAAAGAAGCCGAATACACTATCGACAAGCTTGAAAGTCGTATAGAAAAGCTGGAAGCCGCCCTTGAAAAACAGACAAAGCGGATAGACCGCCTGAGGCATCCGGTGAAAGCGCTTGTCGGAAAAATAAAAAAGTAGGCTGCGCTATTTCTCACGCAGCGCAGATTTTAAGGCTCATTTCACCGGCAGCATCAGTGTGAACTTGCTGCCCTTTCCTTGTTCTGACTCTACTCGTACTGTGCCGCCATGTTTCTCTGCTATCTTCATCGTGAGGGCGAGGCCCAGGCCGAAGCCATCTGAATTTCTCTCCGCATTCACCTGATAGTACAGGTCGAATATCTTTTCCAGATCTTCCTCCGGGATACCTATGCCCTGATCCGCGATCCCGAGGTACGCCATATCCCCGTCGATGCCGGAATACAGGTCGATGGTGCTTCCCTCAGGGCTGTATTTCACGGCATTCGCGATAAGGTTCCGGACCGCGATCATCAAGAGCGAAACATCAATCTCTGCTTCGGAAGGTTCCCAGTGATAAACGAACTTCCGTCCCCGGAGCGTGACGTCTTCTATATCCTCACAGACTGACTCAGCTATATCTGAGAGTTCCATCGCCTCTTTGTTGAGAGCAAAATTCTCACGGTCCATTTTCGCCATGTACTTCAGCTCTGTGATCATGGCGTTTATCCTGTCACTCTGCTTGTGCATCACGGCCAAAGCCTCTTCTGCCTCGGGCGGAAGCGAATCTCCGTACAGATCCTCCAGAAGCTCCACTTCGGAGCGGATCACGGCTACAGGGGTCCTCAGCTCGTGAGATACATTCTCATTAAACTCCTCATGCTTATTGATGAGCTTTTCATTCCTGTCCATCAGCTTGTTATATGCTTCTGTCATCACTTCTGTCTCATAGAACAATGATGTATTCTCGATACGATGAGAATAGTCAGGGTCACCGGCAAGCTTTTTTATATCGTCACACATCTCACTGACAGGGCGGGCAGCTTTCCTGTACAGCCATATTCCTCCGAGCATGCCGATCAGCACAAGCAGCGCAACAAAGCTGTAAAAGAATTTCTGTATATCGTTATAGACTGTCTTTAAGTCATCAGCACAAAGCACTGCTCTTATATAGATACCTCTGAGCTCAGGACTTTTGCCATCCCGTATGCCGCCCCGGCCTTCATCGGTTTCCCCCGGATCACGGTGGAAATCCATAGCCTCGCTGTCAAATATATAATAGACTTTGCCGTTCGCTTTCACCCTGCGGAAACGCCTCCGGGTCGGTGCTGCCTCAGCCTCCTCACCGAGTTCTTCAGGGAAGCTCCCGCTAATGATCCTTCCACGCTCATCAACTATCGCGATACTGCAGTCCTCAACTTCATCTATTATTCCGGGATCCACACCAAAGCTCCCGTCATCCTGCTTTACTATATGACGACTGACACGCCTTGACTCACGCGCGACAGTACGCTTTGCCGCATCGCTCTGCGCCCTGCCTATCGTATACGAAAAAAGAAGACACATGCCGATAAGCATGACAGCAAAAAACACCACTGTATGTATTCCTATGAAGCGTATTACTGTCGGCTTTTTCATTGGTCTTCTCTCTTAAGCACGTATCCCATCCCGCGTATAGTGTGTATCAGCTTTTCATCAAAATCTCTGTCTACTTTCTTCCTCAGCAGCCTGATATACGCGTCTACTACATTGGAGCTTATGTCCTGGTCGATGTTGTAGATATTATCAACTATCTGCTCACGAGTGACTACGATGTCCTTGTTCCGGAGCAGGAACAACAGGATCGCATATTCCCTTGGTGACAGAAGGATAGCCCTGCCGCCGCGTGTGACCTGCTTAATCGTCGTGTCTATCATAAGGTCGCCGCAACTGTAGGTATTGCCCCTGTGCTCCACTTTTTTCCTTAGAATGAGCCTCAGTCTCGCAAGGAGCTCAGGAAAATCAAACGGCTTTACCAGATAGTCATCCGCTCCGGCATCGATACCGTTCACTATATCCTTCGTCTCGCTTTTAGCGGAAAGGAGAAGCACAGGAACGTCATTCCCTCCCTCGCGCAGCTTTCTCAGCAGCTCCATTCCATCCATGCCCGGAAGCATTATGTCCAGGATGACAGCGTCATACGTTGTACAGTCGATGAAATCCATCGCGTCTATACCCGAAAAACAGCCGTCGACAGTATATCCTTCATTCGCCAGCCGCCTCTTCAGTACAGAATTCATATTCTTCTCATCTTCAACAACCAGAATACGCATCATCCACCTCAGCCAAATTATAAGTATCAATTATTATACGTCAGCTGAATGAAAGCAAAATGAAAAGAGTGTTCCGTGGTACGGTTCTGAAAAACACACTCAAGAAAATGTGCCAGCCGGGTTCATACCGGCTGGCACGTTGTTTATAATCGTTTTATGACAAAAAGAACCGTCCCTTGTGCCACATTTATTTGATCTTCTTCGAGGTCTTTACTTTGCTCCAGGCGCCGTAGTGTTTCTTTCCGCCGACCTTGACGTAGCCGCGGACGCGGACCTGGTATTTCTTGCCTTTCTTGAGGTTTTTGATGGTCTTCACGTTCTTTGTCGAAGTCGTCGTCTTCCACTTCTTCGAGCCTTTGATCTTGTAGCTGATCTCGTAGCCTGTGAGGCCTGACTTCTTCTGGTTCTTGGCCGTGACCTTGAGGCTGCCCTTGCCTGGTGTCAGCTTCTTGACCGCCGCTTTGGCCGGGACGATGATGAAGCTTCCTGTCGGCTCGCCGCTCACCTTCGGCTGGTTCGGAAGTGCTGTCATCTTTGCCTTGCCGCACTTCACGTTGTTCTCCAGTTTCAGGACGTACTCTTTGCCTTCGGTGAGATTATCCTTATACATACTGTCCACGTTGTAGTCAGGCTTTATCGGTTTTCCGGTATATACATGCTCATCCAGATATGGATAGATCCTGAAAAGGATCAAGTCTGTCACAAGGACAGGCACTCTGGCGGATCCCACGCCGTCTATAGCACACTCGAGGTAGCATTCGCCCTCTATGCCTTTTACTGTCAGTGTCACTTCGTCTCTGTCCGGCTCAAGTGTGAACATATCGTCATTCGTCACTGACCATTTGACTTCCGCATCTTTCGGAAGGTCGCTGCTCCCGACGAGGGTTACATAGTACGTTCCCTTATTCATCGCTCCCGGATAAGTGCAGAAATTCTCAAAATGCCCGTCAGGCGTAAAATCGAATTTGATCTGCATCTTGATGTCGTTATTCGTCTCAGTGCAGTAGCCTTTGATCGGGAAGTTGTCGAATTCGTACTTGTCCTCTCTTCCGAGGAGCTTCTCCTGCAGGGCTTTGTCGGAGTAATCCTTCCATTCGCCGTCTGTGAACACGTAGCTTTCCTTCTCGTTCACGATTCCCTTCTGGTACGTCGTATCCATCTCGGTCGCGGTCTCCTTGCCGAGGCCGATCGGCATGTTGATCGCGTATTTGCTGTCCACGACTTCGGTTATCACTATCGAGTAGTGCTGCCCGCGCGCGATCATGGCAGGATCCTTCAGGTCGACCTTGTGGAACCCGCCGTACTTGTATTCCTCGGTTCCGTAGGAGACGATCGTGCCGTCAGTCGGATCCTTGAACTCATCCTGGAGCAGGTACACGGTATAGTAGATCTTAGTTCCCGGAGCTGCTGTGAAGAATGAGATCTGCTCAAGTTTCTCACCATACTCTGCCGTAAACACGTTTGCCATGGCGGTCTCGCCCTCGGTCGTAGCGCCTGCCATTTCATATACCGGCATGTAGTCGTGCTCGTCGAGGATGTAGCTCTTTCCGACATTGCTCTTGTCGAACGACAAAGCCTCCGGCATTTCAAGGCTCTGGTCGTAGTATGACATCCAGAAGTACCCTGTATGCACGTCTGATGTCTTTTCGTATGGCGCCTTGTCCTGTCCCTGGAAGAGGCCCCATGTGCCGTCGTCTTTATTCGGGAACTCCTCTTCACCGGAGCCCCAGCTGTTCTTGATCAGCCATGCGCCGTTTCCGCCGTTCGTCGCGCCTTCATGCCTTCCGTCAGGGAACATGTCGGCAGGAGGCTTTGTAGCAAAGTTCTCCCTCGGATAGTTATCGTCGTATCCCACTACTGTCACTGCGTGGTTCCCGCCGTTCGGTGCCGGCATGTAGTAAGCCCATGTGTCCTTATTTATTGTCGGCAGCTTTTCCCCGTCATCGCTATATACCGCATTCGCCCAGCAGAAAGCGATCTCGACCGCTCGCTTCTGGTTGAGCTGCTCTTTTATCGCAGCCGTCCCGGCAGGATTGTATACGTATTCATACTGATCTTTCTCGCTCCTTCCGGATGGAGACGGCAGCATATATGACTCTTTCAGGACATATGACTGCTTCATCCTCCATGACTCGTCGAGCGACCAGTCGTCCTCATCGGAATATGTGAGGCGCGCCCACTCGCCGTCGATCATGCCCCAGTCCGTATCAGGATGCGAATAATCGATCGTACCGTCTTTCTGCCTTATTCCGCCTTTATACTGCAGGCACTCGTCCCTGCTCTCAAGATTCGGGCCAATGCCGCTCGCAAAGCTGTTGGACGAAAGTATAGTGAGGCCACCGTTGTTCAGGCCGTCCTGTACCTTCTGTCCGTCGTTCAGGTACGTTCCCTCACCGTCCTGCGGGTTCCCCGGGTCATCCAGCGGAGTCACCACAAAGTACGCGAGGTGCTTTTCCGACATGTCCAGCACAGTGAGTCCGTCCTCACCCTGTTTCAGGCTCGTGCTGTACAGCTGCTTGCCTGTCTTCTCATCCTTGTTCAGTTCTTCATTCGACAGGATGCTCGATTCCGCGGCAGCTATCGCGGCAAATCCCCAGCATGTTCCAAAAGGTCCCTGGTTCTTGACCGGAGTGATGTAGTTCTGACCATCAAAATCTCTGAGGTCGATCCTCTCGGGGAATTCTTCTTCTGCCGCCTGGAGCCTTGCCTCATCATCCACATAGTCGAACGGGTCGTTCGAAGGATCACTAAGCTGCTCAGAAATCTCCTGAAGCGTCATGCCCGAACTTCCGCCGGCTGCATTTACGCTGTCGTCGATCGTGCTCGAGCTTCTGTCGGTAGCATTCGCGCTGCCGCTGATCGTGCTCGAGCTTCCGTCCGCCACTACAGGAGCATGCTCGCTTCTGCTCTCTGCCATCGCAGTCCCCGGCACGAGCATGCAAACGACCATAGTTGCTATCGTGACAAGCGATACTAGTCTTTTCATCTTTCTTTCCTCCTAAACAATACCTTATTTTACTGTTATCGCAACGCTCTTTGTGAGAGCTGTGCGCTTCTTGTTAGCCTTGGATGTGACCTGGATCACGATCCTGCACTTCTTCGTCTTCCTGCTTATAGTCACCTTTCCGGTCTTCTTATTTACCTTGACCTTTGCCTTCTGGCCTTTCGTGACTCTCCTTACCGTGAACACCGGCCTGCTGGAGCCGCTTGTAAGCTTGCTTACCTTAACCTTCACGGTCTGCTTCTTCGCTGCGTTCGCCTTGACTGTCTTCGGTGAAGCTTTGACTTTGCTCTCCGGCTTGTTTTTGTAAAGGCTGTAGTCGATCGAGTACACCTCATCCATCAGGGCCTCAAGGAAGGCGTCGAGATTTTGATCCTCGAGAGCAGGTGAGCTGGCCGGCATCCTCCGGATCTTGTCTCCCGCCTGCTTCTCATAAGCGTATGCCATCTCGATCAAAGTCTTTTCGTCGCCGTACTTCCCGACGAGCCGCATCCCGAGCGGAAGCTCTGAAGCGACTTTATCGTCCGGATCGCTGAAGCCCATCGGGATCACGATATCATATAGATACTTACTTTTATCACATTTGCAGGCACAATAAAACCGGCCGGCATATAGCCGGCCGGAGATGTTTGACATCTACAGCGCTTTTCCGTTCACGTACAGCTTGTATCCGTTGAAGTCGATGTTGCTGT
>CAZBFD010000025.1:0-1463 GCA_964491055.1 uncultured Eubacterium sp. | reverse complement strand
TACAGCGCTTTTCCGTTCACGTACAGCTTGTATCCGTTGAAGTCGATGTTGCTGTAGGTCTCGTCTTCGTCTTCTAGCGCTGTTACGTATGTGTCTCCTGTGAGCTTGACCTTCGAGTCTTTGCTGATCTTGAGGGTGATGGACTTTGCTGTCTTGTCGCCGTTGATCGTGCCCTCGTATGTTGAGCCGTCTTCGAGTGTGATCTCCGCTTCTGAGATATCGTCCGCCTCGATGTCACCTTCGAGCATCTGGCTGTTCGCGGTAAGCTTCACTGTGCCGCCGTTTGAGCCGGACTGGCCCCACTCGTCGGTCCCCTTGATGCTGAGGAGCACGCCGCTTCCATAGCTTATCTCTGTGTCGGTCAGGCTGATCTCGGCATCTGTGTTCGTTACGAAGAACATCGGCGCTGTCTTGTACTGATCCGAATCCTTATTGATCGTGAGGGCCGACTTCTCAGCCGTGAAGCTCGCGGTCCCTTCGTCCGCGTCGCCTGACATCGACTGGTAGAGCATGACTCCGCACGAGTCGACAGTCCCTCTGTTCCCTGCGCCTGACGCTGTTACGTCAGAGTTCGTTATCGTCGCCGAGTTCTTGCCTTCGACCACCGTGATCTGGCTTCCGTTCGCCGTACCCGTCGTGTTGTCGATACTGATCTCACCGGTCGAGTAGATCAAAGGAGATCCGGCCCCGTTTGTCTCGAGCTCGGAATCTGAGACCGTGACCGTTCCCTCGCCTCTGTCAGTTGCAAGGGTCGCGCATGATCCGCCCTGCGTCGTGATCTTCATATTATCTGCGATTATCGTTCCGCCGTTCGTTGCGTCAAGGCCTCTGCATGAGCTTTTTCCCGTCGTCGTTATCGTCGAGTCGCTGATCTCGATCTTAGAATTGCTGCCGGTGCAGAAAACCGCGTTCGAGCGGTCCGCAGAGGTTTTGATCGTCGCGTTCGTGACTGTCGCGGTCGAGTCGCCGTTCACGAGCAGACCCGCGTTCACGCCGTGGAAGTCACAGCTGTCAGTGTCCGATCCGTCGCCGCTCTTCTTGTCGATCGTCGCTCCGTCAGATGTGAGCGTCCCGCCGTTCGTGACGAGCACCGCGTTCACATCCTCATCCGTTGACTCATACGTATCATTCAAAGTCTCTTCGCTTCCGTCGACGGTCGTTGCTCCTGTCGCCTCGACCTTCCCGCTGCTCTCAGATCCGCCCGGCTGTCCGCCGCTCATCCCGCTCCCGAGGACACTGACCGATGATACTTTCCCATCCTCATCGATCACGACATTAACAAAATCTCCTTCGCTTATGTCAGACAGCTTGATAGTCTCACCGTTCGAGTCATTGCCCGGCATCTCAGGCGGCTGGTTTCCATCAGAGTTACTGTTTGAATCGTTGCTTGAGCCATTGTTTGACTCGCCGTTTGAGTCATTGCCCGGCATCTCAGGTGGCTGACCCTGCGGCGGCTGGCTGCC
>CAZBFD010000024.1:0-16029 GCA_964491055.1 uncultured Eubacterium sp. | reverse complement strand
GGATCGAGAGGAGCTCGAGCTTGTATTTGATATCAAGGAATGACGTCGGCTCGTCCAGGATGATGAGCTCCGGATCCTGGCATATCGCTCTCGCGAGCAGGATCCTCTGCCTCTGGCCGTCGCTTATCGCATTGAAGTCGCGCGGGCCGAGCTCGGTAGCGTGGACGGCTGCAATTGCTTCGTCTACTTTATGCTCATCTTCCGGCATCAGTATGCCGAGCTTTCCTGTATATGGATAACGGCCGCTCGCGACTACATCGTAGCATGTAAGAAGGTCTGTCTTAAGGCGCTCTGTAAGCACGACCGACATCTTCTGTGAAAGCTCCTTGTTCGGGATCTTATGCATGTTCCGGCCTTCAAAGCCGACCTGCCCCTTGATTATGGCGAGCTGCTTTGTCAGGGTTTTCAGGATGGTGGACTTCCCGGCTCCGTTAGGACCGATCAAAGCAACTATCTCGCCCTTCTTTATGTCGATACAGATATCGTTGATTATTGCTTTTCCGTTGTAGCCAACGGAGAGGTCATCGAACTTGACATACACTTCGTCCGCTTCTGCTCTTGCTGCATCTTCTGCAGCAGCTCCTTCCGCTCTGATCGCTTCTTCAGCGGCGGCTTCTTTTTTAATGTCCTCAGGCATTTGCAAGCCTCCTCTTTGCTATCATCATATAGATGACTACAGGCGCTCCGAAGATCGCTGTTACTGTGCTGATATTAAGCTCTACCGGCGCAAATGCAAGTCTCGCGATCAGGTCGCAGAACATGCAGAACACTGCGCCTCCCATCATGCATCCAGGAATGATTACTATAGGCCTTGATGTTCCCATGGCTCCTTTCACCAAAAACGGAACCGCGATCCCAACAAATGAGATCGGACCTGCAAACGCCGTTACGCATGCCGAAAACATGCTCGAAAGCGAGATCAGGAGCACGCGGAAGAATTTGATGTTGACGCCGATGCTCTGGGCATAAGTCTCGCCGAGCTGGAAAGCGCTTATAGGTTTTGATTCTAACATCGTTATGACGAAGCATGTTCCGACTATCACTATGCAGATCCACACATTAGTCCATGTCATGCCGGAGAAGCTTCCCTGCTGCCAGTTGTGGAGATTCGCGATGTCGGAGTCCTCGGCGAATGTGATGACGAACTCGGTGAGAGCAGTGCAGATATTGCCGATCATGATGCCGGCGACAAGAAGCGACGCCATGTTATGCACACGCTTTGACACCGCCAGAATGAACAAAGTTGCAATCATCGAACCCGCGAATGCAGCTATGATCAATGTAAATGATGATACATTCTTCATCATCTGCATGAACACAATAAGCACGACTGCTACCACCATCTTGGCACCTGATGATATGCCGAGCACGAATGGACCTGCGATCGGGTTCCTGAAGAACGTCTGGAGCAGGAAACCGGACAGTGCGAGCGCGCCGCCGAGCACAGCCGATGTGATGATCCTCGGCAGCCTGATCGTCCAGATAATATCCATCGTCTTTTCAGTCCCCTGATGCAGGAAAATCGCCTTAGCGATCTCCTGTATACTGATATGTACATTACCGGAATTTATGTTGATAATCGTGATCACCACAAACGCTATCGCCATTATGACGAAAAAAGTGATGCAGCGCATACGCCTTTTCAGGTTGGTCGTATGATAATCCGTCAGGATCTCTTCCGTCGCCTTCAGCGTTTCACTTCCCGCGCCGGCTACTGCTTCAATAGATTTATCGTCTGCCATAAAAAACACCTCTCGATATGGGACAAGCTCCTAAAAGTACCTGTCTGCACAGCACAACTCGGTTATACTCTCACGCCTTATAGGAGCTTGTTATATCTCTTACTCTAACTTGCTTATATAATTCAGATTCTGCGGATCGTCTTCGCTGAACAGCTTGTGGAAGTCGAGGATCATCTCTGCGACGAGATCTGTGCGCTGGTACATGGCGCTCTTGGTCACCCAGCAGTTGTTGTTCTTTACCGCGGCAAGGTTCTTCATCACAGGATCTTTGGCTTTCAGGTCGTTCAGTGTCTTGACTGAGCCGTCGATGCTTCCGTTGTATATTACGTAATCCGCGTCGCGTGCTATATTATAGAACTGTTCCATGGACATATCGACTGTTGTGCTTCCGCTATAGTCGTCAATATCGCTGAAGATGTACCTCGCGCCTGCGATGTCGATCATCTTAGGTATGTAGTCCGCGCTGCTCTTTACAACGACTTTTCCATCTGTTGATACGTAGAAGAAGGCAACTGTCTTCTCGGTGTTAGGGAAGTCGTCCAGATCTTTGATCAGATCGAGCTGTTCCTCGAAGAACTCGGTCGCCTGTTCTTCGTGGTCTGTCAGGACGCCATAAAGCTTGATCCACTCGACTCTGCCCATTGGATCGGACTCGTAGCTCGCGCGGTCGATCATTACAGGGATGCCGATGTCTTCGATCATCTCCTTGACTTCAGGTGTATGTTCGATCATCGTCGACTCTATAGCAAGGTCACACTCTTCGTCGAGCATGGTCTCATAGTCCGGCGCGCTGTATTTTCCGGCGTAAATGATGTCGCCCTTCTCCATAGCTTCCTTCGGCTCGTTAAAGGTCCAGTCTTCTTTTTTTATAGACGACATCCTGACACGATCGAGTGCATCCATGGAAACAAACATTGCCATCATTGCAGTTGCCGCCAGATATATCCTGTCTATCGGCTTCTGGAGCACGATGATGTCTTCATCCAGACTTTCAGGCGTGTCACCATTTTCAGGTACGAGCAGGAACCGCTGGCTGTCGTGAATGTCGATAAGATCATATCCGCCCTCGTATTTATACACGCTGAACCCGGTCGCCCGCTTGAGCTCTATTTCTGATTCGAACGTCAGCCCCGGGATCTCCGGAGCATCGCTTTGCTTATCTTCTGTCTCCTGATCCAGACCCGGCACAGTCGCTCCGCCGCCTCCTGAGCAGCTTGTGAGCGCGCCTGTAAGCAGGAGCAGCACCGCAAGCAGCAGCGCTGTAAGTTTCTTGCTGTTCATTCTTCTCCTCTTTGTTCTCCACACTGTGTATCCACCGCAATAAAAAAAGCCTTGAACTCTCCCAGGAGTTCTCGTCATATATCTCAAACCGGCAGGTTTCCTGACTTAAGCTCTTCGCGTCGGCACGCCTTCTCGGGAACGGCTCGCCTTCTTGTTTATCACAGGAAGTCCCCATTATTCCAATGGCTATCTGTGCTGACACTCACTATCACAGTGACCGGATCGTCCAGGATTCTGACCTGGTTCCCTATTACTCTGTATCTTTATCACTTCTCAATCTTCTACACCAAAGCTCAGAAATAAATTGACCAGGAAAAAGAAACAGTACACCGGTTTGATTTTGCTCTTCATTTTTCTTTGATTTAATTGTATCACCGCGGCGTGCAAAGTCAACGAAAACGTGCAAAACAAGGTTTTTATGACAATAAAAATGACGCATCGGAATAACCTTTGCGTCATTATGTTTCCATATGGTTATTTCATGTCTATCGTGAACATGCAGCGGAGCGCATTCAGCACCGCGAGGATCATCACTCCGACGTCGGCGAACATGGCGAGCCACATGTTTGCGATGCCGGACGCGGCAAGCAGCAGGCACGCGATTTTAACCCCAAGCACGAATACAATGTTCTGGGTGACTATCCTCATACATTTCCGGGCGATCTTTACGGCTTTTACAGGCTTTGCCGGGTCTTCATCCATCAAAACCACGTCGGCTGCTTCTATCGCGGCGTCTGTATCAGTCGTGCCGACCGCAAAACTGACACCAGCTTCACCGTCTCTTGCAAGCTTCTCCAGGCAGTCGTCTCCCTTTATGAATATACCGCTGCTGCATGCTCCACCAATGGCTCCGGAAAAGCAGAGCGGTATGCTGATAACGATAGCGCACGGGCAGCTTATGACAAGGAACGTGCAGGCACGGAGCAGCCAGTCAGCCCATATGCTGAGCGTTCCGTCATAGTTCTCGATCCCTGTTCCAGTGAGCATGATGAATACCGGCGGTATGACAGCAGTTGCGAGCGCAGCGCAGCAAACAACAGGGGTGTAGATCCTCGCGATCTTCGTGATGAGCTTTTCAGATCCGGCCTTATCCGTCAGCCTGTCGTCATGCTCAAGCTTTATATGGTCCGGCCTGCTCTCCATAAGGTCAAAGATGGCTTTCCTGCTCTTTGCTATGGCACAGCTCTGGAAAAGCTCCCCGATCTGATAGAGGAGCATGACAGCGACGCCCTCACCGTATTCACCGAGCACGATCGCCCCGGCTGCAGCCACAGTCATCAGGAAATTCTCATCAAAGACCTGTCCGTTCATTATCCCGAGCACGGCCTTACGGATTATGTCATACCCCACCGTGACGAATGGAATCAGGAAGAGCACGAAAAGAACAGGCTCCGGGACATCTACATCTACGATGCCCTCAGAGATAAGATAAAGCGGCACAAAGAATATTGCCGCGATGATTATTCTTATTAGGAGATTCTTCTGCTTCCTGTTCATCATTCACCTTCTTTTTCATTGTAACATAGAGGACAAGTAATATATGTCAGTTATTGCCCAGTTTTCTAAGAAGTTTATACTTATTTCTGATATTATAAAAAATAACTACCAAAAACTGGAGTCAAAAGATCCTTTTATGGTAGTTATCTATCTCTTTTAAAAATAGTATTATCCGTTATTCCGTGAAACAGGACCTGTAACTGATAAAATCATCGTCCCCATTGTCATTTTTCAGTTCCAGTACTCGGGGTGGCCGGAGTGCATGGCGTGGTCTCTCAGGCCTATCATCATTCTTGCGAAGACGGCAATGAACGTGAGTGCGCATGTCGCCCATGTGATAGGATAAACGGCTGCTATCGACTGGAGTGTGTGTATGGTGTTGGAGAACACGATAAGGATCGCGATCCTCAGCACGCACATGTTGAACACGACGACACACATGGACAGCACGGATCTTCCGATCGCGCGGACTGCGCCGCTGAGGACTTCCTGTACAGGATATATAAAGTAGAACGGAAAAGAGACCATTGCGAGAGTTACCGCTATAGTGATTACTTCCTCGTCTTTCATGAACCATCTGAAGACGGTATGCGGGAACATAAGGATAAGACCCGAAATGCATGCTACTACGCAGACGCCGATCGCTATTATCGTAATCGTTCCTTTCAATATACGCTTGTAATGACCCGCGCCTTTATTCTGGCCGACGAATGTTACCGCTGCCTGGCCGAACGCAACTATCGCAAGCCAGTTAAGATTCTCGACTTTATAGTACGTTGAAAAAGCCGCGACCGCCGTATCACCATAGCCGTTGATAAAGTACTGCACGATTATGTTTGAGAACGTGATAACGATCGTCTGTATTCCGGTCGGAAGGCCGATTCCGAGGATCCGGAGAAGTGTTCCCTTCTCGATCCCGAGCTCACGGATGGAGAGTCTGACTTCCCGGTTTTTTCTCGATGCGAGCAGGCCGACGAACAAAGCCGACAGCGACTGTGTTACAGTCGTCGCTATTGCGGCTCCTGCAACGCCGAAGCCGAGCACTACGATGAAGAGAGCATCAAAAACCACATTAAGCAGCCCACATACTGCAAGAACTATGAATGGCGACCTGGAGTCTCCTTCTGCCCTCAGGCATCCGGATACCATATTGTAGAAAATAAGCATCGGAAGACTGAAAAGATATATCCTGATGTACTGCACTGCCTGCGGCATAACAGATTCAGGTGTGTTCAGGATCGTCAGTATCCACGGCGCGAGCAGGAAAAAGAGCGTGAGCATAATAATGCCGCCGATAAGGCCGAACGTGACAGCCGTATGGAGCACTTTCTTTGCCATGTAATTATCTCTTGCGCCGATGGCGTTCGCGGCGACGACGCTGCACCCTGTGGATATTCCGGTGAACATTCCGACGATGATGGCAATAAGAGTAGAGCTGGCACCTACTGCGGCAGCCGCAGTCTTGTCCAGGAAATTCCCCACAAAAAGGAAGTCAACTGTGTTGTAAAGCTGCTGGAATATGCTCCCGCCGACTATCGGAAGTATAAACAGGATCAGCGGCTTTATCAGCGGACCTTCTGTCATGTCTATTGTGGATCTCGTTACTTTTTGCATACCGGCACCTTTTGTTAGTGCACATGCACTATGGTTTCTCTCCATGTGCACCCTTAAAGAAGTGTATAAAAAGGCAGCGCACAGCTGCAGCCATGCGCCGCCAGATAATAAACTGTTTCTACAGGTTCTTTGTGAACATGCAGCGTATCGCGTTGAGTACTGCGAGGATCATTACGCCTACGTCGGCGATGATCGCGACCCACATGTTAGCGATCCCGAGTGCTGCGAGGATCAGGCAGAGGATCTTCACGCCAAGCGCAAATGCTATGTTCTGCTTTACTATCCCCAGGCATTTTCTGGAGATCTTGATAGCCTTCGCGATCTTAAGCGGATCGTCGTCCATGAGGACGATGTCAGCAGCTTCTATTGCTGCGTCTGATCCGAGCGCTCCCATCGCGATACCGATGTCAGCTCTTGAGAGCACCGGCGCGTCGTTGATGCCGTCTCCTACAAATGC
Source organism: uncultured Eubacterium sp. (assembly GCA_964491055.1). Taxonomy (GTDB): domain Bacteria; phylum Bacillota; class Clostridia; order Peptostreptococcales; family Anaerovoracaceae; genus Aminicella. Next base: position 9,438 of record CAZBFD010000024.1, on the reverse strand, counting down.
GAGCCTGTCATTTCCGGTGCATTCTTTCAGGAGCTCTTCAACGCAGCTTACTTTATCTGCAGGGAGAAGCTCTGCCCTGAAGTCGGTCACGCCGACTTCTTCAGCGACTTTCTCAGCGACTTTTTTAGCATCTCCTGTCAGCATGACAGTCTTCTTTACGCCGGCTGCCTTAAGCTGCTTCATCGCTTCCTTTGATGTCGGCTTGAGCTCATCAGAGATAACTATGTGTCCATAATACTCGCCGTTAACAGCAACGTGGATGATCGTCCCGACATGATGGCATTCGATCGGCTCCACGCCGACTTTCCTCATCATCTTCTCGTTTCCGATCGCGACGTCGTCTTCGTCTACTTTCGCTGTTATGCCGTGTCCGCTGATTTCCTGCACGTCGGTCACCCTGCTCTGGTCGAGCTTTCCGGCATATGCCTTTCTAAGGCTCAGGCTGATCGGGTGCGAAGAATGACTCTCCGCGAGAGCGGCATATTCAAGGAGCTTTTGTTCGGCGACAGGGCTGTGGTGTACAGCCGTCACATCAAAATTACCCTTGGTGATCGTACCTGTCTTATCGAATGCAACCACTTTGACCTCAGACAAAGTCTCGAGGTAGTTGGAGCCTTTGACGAGCACTCCCTCCTTGCTCGCTCCGCCGATACCGGCGAAGAAGCTCAGTGGGATACTGATGACTACCGCACATGGGCAGCTTATTACGAGGAATGTGCACGCCCTGAGCACCCAGTCGCTCCATATCGCGCCCGTGCTCGCATAGTTCTCAATGCCGATCTTCGTCAGCATTATGAACAGCGGCGGGATTATCGCAAGCGCAAGTGCCGCATAGCACACGATAGGTGTGTATACTCTCGCGAACTTGGAGATGAAGTTCTCTGACTTGGACTTTCTGGAAGAAGCGTTCTCCACGAGGTCCAGGATCTTGGACGCCGTTGACTCTTCGAACTCAGTCGTTGTCTTTACTCTGAGCACGCCCGTCATGTTGATGCTTCCGGATAGGACTTCATTGCCCTCGGCTACATCTACAGGCTTGCTCTCTCCTGTGAGGGCGCTTGTGTTCATCGCAGACTTTCCTTCAAGGATAACTCCGTCGATAGGGACCTTTTCACCAGGCTTTACGACGATGACACTTCCCTCTTCAACTTCGTCAGGGTCTACCTTCTCGGTCGTCCCGTCTTCCTGCTCGAGGTTCGCGTAGTCAGGCCTGATGTCCATCAGCTCCGAAATGTTCCTTCTGCTCTTTCCAACAGCATAGCTCTGGAACAGCTCGCCGATCTGATAGAGGAGCATTACCGCGACGCCCTCGCCGTACTCGCCGAGCACGATGGCTCCGATAGTTGCGATCGTCATCAGGAAGTTCTCATCAAACACCTGCCCGTTCTTGATCCCGAGCAAAGCCTTCCTGATAATATCGTATCCAACTGTGAGGTACGGAATCAGGAAGAGAATGATCAAAGCCGGCTTCGGCAGGTCGACCTTCCAGAACCCCTCAGAGATCAGGTACAGCGGCACGAAGAAAACTGCCGCTATGATTATTCTTATCAGTAAATTTTTCTGTTTCTTATTCATGTCTTTCCTTTACATCTGATACATAATGGCTCTTGATTCAAGAGCCGGCCTGAGACATGTATCCTCACAAGCCGGCTCCTTAACATGTCTGTTTAGATAAAGACTTCGCAGTCGTCCTCGACCTTCTTGCAGTTTGCCCTTACCTGTTCCATAACAGAAGCTGCATCAGCTCCGTCCTCGAACTCGACCTTCATCTTGAGCGTCATGAAGTTCACGGTAGCATCCTTTACGCCCTCAGTCTTCTGAGCTGCAACTTCCATCTTGTCAGCGCATGCTGCACAATCAACGTCGATCTTATAAGTCTTTTTCATTATTAAATATCCTTCCTTTTTTATATCACCTATATCACCGCTCTATGCGGTAAATAATGCAGTTGCTTACCTGATTTATATACCCCGGGACTCCGTTTTCAAACCACGCCGCCGGAAACTGATGCTGCGATCTGTCTGGCCGGGCACTATCCCCGGCCAGAACGTCATAACTTTATTCTGCACGGCGCGCGAGCGCATCTTCATACGTATACGCCTCAGCAAGCGCCATAAGGTCTGCCAGCGATGCGTCAGGATTGAACTCCTTTATCACCTCCTGCAGATCCTCGTAGTTATATGCGACCTTCTCGATGCTGCTCGCAAGAGAGTACTTCTCTTCGTAATCCTCTCTGTTGTCTGATGACCAGAAGCCCTGTTTGATCCTGAATGCTTTTCCGTCAAAACGGAAATCGTCCGCATAGCCTGTCACCGCATTATACATGGCTGCAAATGAAGGCCCGATTATCGAGCTGTATTTGCCTGTGACATAACTCAGTGCTCCGGCGTTGAACGCGATCATGTTGCTCTCACTGTAGCAGTCCACTACGCCGATCTTCGCGCCTCTGAACGTATCCATGAACTTTGTAAGAGGAAGGACCCCGAGGACAGATTCGTAATCTCCATCACCAAAGGCTTCTCTTACTTTTTCATCCATTCCGTCCATGCCGGGATATCCCGGGCAGACGCAGATCGTAAGGCCTTCGCTCTCAAGAACGAGCGGCTCAGAAGTCGCTGCGATCTCCTCTGAAGTCTTATCAAACTTAACGCCGTACGCAGATATCAGCTTTTCGACTGCGCCAACTGTACGGAGACGATGCATCTCGTTTCCTATTGCAGCGCCGCCGCTCATGATGAAGTACTTATGATCTTTGTCTTCATCTTCATCTTCGATAAGAGCATGCTCGACCAGATTAGCTCCGGCCATGTACTCAGTCTCATCTCCCGGGCCTACGACTCCGAGGAATGCTTTGTTATCTGCGACCGCTTCGTACGCTTCATCCGTCACAGTCCCGGACGCCATCATGAAATACATGCCTTTGTCTGCACACAGGTCGACCTCCGTCTTGAGGTCATAGGAGTTGAAAGACATCACGCCTTCCGCGCCGTAATCAGCAGCGTCGCTGATGAACTTCAGCGCTTCATCCTGCGTTGAGATGCTGTCGGAATAAAGAAACTCTACGTCGAATTCCTTCGCTATGTATTCCTCCAGATAATGCCTGAAAGACAGTACTTCTTCATCGGTCCGGTCATACACGAGGACTGCGATAGTGTGGGCGGCCTTCGTCTCATCAGGAGCCGGCTCTCCGCCGCTTTCCTCAGTACCGCTTCCGGCACTGCAGGCTGCAGCGCCGATAATGATCATGAGGCCGAGCAGTAATATCAAAACCTTTTTCATATAACGCTCACCCCTTTCAGTTCTCTGCCTGCGCCGGAGCACCCTCCTCAGCAGGCTCTGAGACATGAGCATGTCCTTCAGCGTTCTGTTTTACGTCAGGGCTTTCAGGCGTTTCATGCTTTTTATGGCAGCAGTGGCACGCTACCATATGATGCTCTGCGATCTCTTCAAGTTTAGGCTTGACTGTTTTGCAGATGTCTATACAATCCTCGCATCTGTCGCAGAACGGACAGCCCTTAGGAGCGTCGAGAGGACTCGGCACTTCTCCCTTTATCTGCTCGATCTTCTTGCTGAAGTCCATCTTGATGTCGAAAACTGAAGCGATCAGGGCTTTGGTGTATGGGTGATAGCAGTGTCCTATGGCTTCTCCCGGCATGACCTCGACTATGTTGCCAAGATACATGACCGCGATCTCATGCGAGAACGACTGCGCCAGACCCAGATCATGGCAGATGAAGCCGATCGCGATGTTCTTCTCTCTCTGGAGCTTCGTTATAAGCTCTATTATCGTTTTCTGTACAGAAACGTCGAGTGCGCTCGTGGCCTCGTCCATTACGATCATGTCAGGCTCGAGCGCTATTGCCCTTGCGATAGCAACTCTCTGCCTCTGGCCTCCTGACATGTTATGCATATATCTGTCCTTAAGCTCCGGCGGAAGCTCTACCATCTCAAGAAGCTCTGCTGCCTTGGCGTCCTTCTCTGAAGGCTTGATCCTGTTGAAGTTCAGGAGCGGCTCGCAGATGATGTCTCGGATCTTCATCTTCGGATTGAAGGATGTTGCAGGATCCTGGAACACCATCTGGATATGCTGCCTGTTCTGGCGAAGAGCCTCGCCCTTTAGCTTGGTTATGTCCTGACCGTTAAAGAGGATCTCGCCTTCTGTCGGCTCATCCAGTGAGAGCAGCATCCTCATGAATGTGGATTTGCCGCATCCTGACTCGCCTACGAGTCCCAGAGTCTTTCCTCTGTAGAACTTCAGATTTATATCGTTGTTCGCGACGAGCTCTCTCCCGTGGGAAGCTGGGAATATCTTGGTGACGTGCTTTGCTTCTACTATAAGATCTTTCTCATCAGACATAGCGCTCACCTCCTACTGACGGCACCGCGGCCAGAAGCTTGTGCGTGTATTCGCTTTCCGACCGGTTGAGTATGTGGTCTCTGTCGCCCTGGTCCTCTATGCGGCCGTGCTTCATTACGACGATGTGGTTCGACATATAGCATGCGACTCCGAGGTTATGCGTTACGATGATGATGCTCGTTCCGTAGTTCTCCTTGAGCTCGACCATCTGCCTCACGATCTGTGCCTGAGTCGTTACGTCAAGGGCTGAAGTCGGCTCATCCGCGAGGAGTAGCTTCGGCTGGTAAGTCATTCCCATCGCGATACCTACTCTCTGGCGCATACCGCCTGACAGCTGGAACGGGTAGCTTTCCATGACGTTCTTCCCGTCCGGCAGCCTCATGCGCTCGAGCATCTCCACGCCTTTATCGTAGGCGTCCTTCTTGCTGATCTTCTCATGTGTCATGATATATTCAACGAAGGCGGAGCCGACTTTCCTGGTCGGGTTCATCATAGCTCCGGAATCCTGGAATATCATCGAGATGTCTGTTCCGCGGATCTTTCTCCACTGATCGTCTGTATACTTGAGAACTGATTCGCCGTTGAACAGGATGTCGCCTTTGGTTACTTTGCCGCCTCCTGCGAGAAGTCCGAAGACCGCACGTATGACAGTGGTCTTGCCGCTTCCGGACTCGCCTACGAGCGAACAGATCTCGCCCTGCTCAAGAGTCATCGAGAAGTCGACTACTGTCGGCATATCCTTATAGGAGATCGTAATATTCTGTATATCCAGTAATGACATATTACGCACCCCCTTACTCATCTGATCTCGGATCCAGGATATCTCTGATACTGTCACCGAGCATGTTGAATATTACTACTGTAACGAATATGGCAAGGCCGGGGAATACCATCAGCCACGGAGCAGACTGCATGTATGCTCTGCCCTCGCTCAGCATGAGGCCCCATTCAGGTGTCGGCGATACGGCGCCGAATCCCAGGAAGGACAGGCCTGCCAGCTCCAGCATGAGTGACCCGATATCGGTCGCCGCTGTAACGATGACCGTCGGGAGCACGTTCGGGAGCATGTACCTCGTCAGTATGTAAGGAACTTTGGAGCCTGTCACTACTGCCGCTGCAACATAGTCTCTGTCCCTTATCTTCAGCACGAGCGACCTCGCGAGTCTGGCGTACTTCGGCCATGTAACGAGGGCGATCGCGAGGATCGCGTTCCTGATGCTTGCTCCCATGATGCCTGCTACTGCCATCGCGAGCACGAGGCCAGGGAACGCGAGCATCATGTCTGCGATACGCATGATGATCATGTCGACCGCTCCTCTGAAGTATCCGGCGATGATGCCGAGAAGAGTCCCGACGCCGAACGCGAGGAATACTATCGAGAACGATGATACCAGTGATACTCTGGAGCCGTAGATGACACGGGCGTAGATGTCTCTTCCCATCTTGTCAGTTCCGAAGATGTGCTCTGCGCTCGGGGCTTTGATCGCGTCTGCGAGAGAGCCTTCCGTCGGATCTACGCCGCCGGACACTATCGGTGCGAAGATCGCTACGAGCACGAGGAGGATCGCGAGGGTCCCGAATATCGTGAACGTCTTGTGCGCGAGGAAGAAGTTCGTCTTCTTCTCGAGCCTCGGTGCGCCGTCAACTGTCTTTACTTCTGCCATGACGATCACCTCCCGAGTCTCATTCGCGGATCAACGTAATTGTAGGAGATATCTACGATCAGGTTGATCACCATATATATCAGAGCAATCCAGAGCACATATCCCTGGATAAGGTTGTAGTCGCTTGATGTGATCGCGGATACCGCGAGGTTTCCGAGTCCCGGGTATGAGAAGATGACTTCCACGACTGAAGTTCCGCCAAGGAGCGACCCTACGGAGATACCGAGCATCGTTATCAGCGGGAGCAGCGAGTTAGGGAACACGTTGCACCACAGTATCCTGGTCTCGCTTATACCTCTTGCTCTCGCTCCGACTACATAGTCCTGTCCGAGCTCTTCAAGTATCGCGGTACGCACCTGTCTGGTGTATTTGGAAGACATCGCTATCGCGAGCGTCAGCGCCGGAAGGAATATACTCTTGAAGTCGCCTCCCGAGCATATTACAGGGAATATGTTGATCTTCACGCAGAACAGAAGCATGAGCAGCAGTCCTACCCAGAAGTTCGGAAGCGATACTCCGAAGAACGTGAACGCTCTCACGAAGTTGTCGATCCACGAGTCTTTATGTGTAGCCGACAGCATGCCGAGCGGGATGGATACGAGAAGCATCATCACCATCGACAGCAGCGTGAGCTTGACTGTCGGCCAGAGCCTTACAAGCAGAAGATCCACGACCGGCTTGTTCATGGTGTATGAATCACCGAAGTCTCCTTGAAGAGCCGCAGTCAGCCAGCGGAAATATCTGGTAAGGAAAGGATCGTTGAATCCCATTCGCTCGGAAAGCTCCTCTACCGCCGACTCTGTAGGCATGACGCCTGAAGCTGTGAGCATCAGGCGGGCAGGGTCGCCCGGAGCAAGGTACGTGAGCAGGAATGTCAGGAAACTGATCCCGAAAAGGACCACTATTATCTGTATGATCCTTGATATGATTTTTTTCTTGGTCAAATTATCCTCATCTCCTAATGGACCGCGGGGGTCCTGGATTAGATAAAGGCCGGTGAAGCCGGGCCGCAAAAGAGAAGGCGGTCCCGGCTCTCACCGGCCGTACGTTCAGCCGTGCCGGCCTGTATCTGAAATACTGTCTGCCAGTGTCATGGCTGAATTGATATTCTTTACTTCTGCATTATGCTGCTGGTGTGATCTCTGTTGTGATCCAGTAGTAGTCTGCAGTGTGGATAGGAGCAGCTGCGATCTTGGATTTGTTGAAGATCATTGAGCTGTTGTAGTATCCGTCGATAACGGCTACTGCGTCGTCTACGAGTACCTGCTGCATGTTCTGGATGATCTCGGCTCTCTTGTCTGTGTCAGCTTCCTTCTGCAGTGATTCATAGAGCTCGTCATATTCATCGCTCTTGTATCCGCAGTAGTTGGCCTCAGCCTTGCTGTACCAGTTGGCCATGTATTCTGTAGGATCTCCGTTTCCTACTGTAGTCCAGTTGTTGTTGTTCAGGTCATACTCGAATGCGACGAGCTTGCTCCACTGGTCGTCTGAGCTGCCGTAGTCCGCTGTGACTTTGATGCCGACCTCTCCGAGGTACTGAGCAAAAGCGTCTGAGAAGTCGTTCAGAAGTCTGTTCTCGTATGATACGCACTTGAGGTCGATGGTCTCGCCGTCGAGCTCTCTGTATCCGTCTCCGTCTGTATCTTTGATGCCTGCTTCGTCGAGAACTTTCTTCGCTCCGTCAGGATCATATGCATACGGGTTGTTCAGCTTGTCATATCCATATGACAGTGTTGAAGGAAGTACTGAGAATCCGGCTGTGTACAGGCCGCCGATAGTGTTGGAAGCACAGATCGTGTCATAGTCGATAGCCATGAGGATAGCCTTACGGAGCTCTTTGTTCGTGAGAGGGCCGCTCTTCATGTTCATCCAGCAGAATCCGCAGCGTACGCCTGAAGCGATGTTTACTGTGTATGCGTCGTTGTCCTGGAAGCTCTGGATATCAGAAACGTTTGTGATGTTCTCTGCAACGTCGATCTCGCCGCTGTTAAGAGCCATTGCCTTAGCGGAAGCGTCGCCCATGAACTTGATCTCTACTGTGTCGAACGGAACGTCTTCATAATAGTTCTCGTTCTTCTTCATCGTGTAGCCTACCTGATCCTGGAAGCTGTCGATCACATACGGACCTGTTCCGATAACGCCGTTGTTCCAGTCTTCGATAGCGTCTACATTAAGAATAGCGCATACAGGATAAGCAAGATTTCCCGGCAGGTTGTAGTTTACGTCAGGAAGCTCGATCGTTACTGTGTTTGCACTGTCGTCTGCTGTGATCTTGGATTCATACGGCAGATACTTCTCAGGTGTGGATGATCCGTTAGGACCGTCTTCCAGTGTGTGCTGGAGTGACGCCGCAACCTTGGATGCTGTCATGTCGTCGCCGTTCGAGAATTTGATGCCTGACTTCAGTGTGATGACCCATGTCTTGCTGTCTTCTGTCTCATAGCTCTCGGCAAGCCAAGGCTCTACTTCCATGTTGTCGTTGAACTTGAACAAAGCCTCGCCTACGCCGTAGCGCATGCAGTTCCATGCAGCGTTGATGTCGTACGTCGGGTTCACCATACCGTCTGAATACATCTGAGCACCGAAGTTCAGTGTCGCGCTTCCGCTTCCGCCTTCAGATGATCCGCCGCCGCCGGATGATGAACCGCCGCATCCTGCGAGCAGGCATACTGTCATGGCAAGAGCCAGACCTACTGCAAGTAATCTTTTCATGTTCTTACTCATTTCAATCCTCCTAATCAAAACATTAAGTAAGCTTTTCACGGACACACAATACCTCCGGCACCAATGTGATCTTAAGGTGCCGGCTCCGGCGCTCCGTGCGTGGTGAAGAGGTGTAACCACTGTCCGGAACGTCTGTGCAGCATCAAAAAAACCTCTGTGCTGAAGCAATCTCAACACAGAGGAACAACCATCATGACTGGCTTATGACTGATCCGGAAGATAGCCCTGCCTAACCTGACAAGTCTACCATATATCTGCACTCCTGCAGAACTCTCTGGACGCCTATATTTTCAGTCTGTTATAGTTTTCATATCGCCGTATGAAATTGCTACGACAGGATAAGCAGGTCTCCTGACTTCAGCCCTTCGCAGCTCGGCGCCTTCCCGGAAGCATTTCTTATGCTTCCAGTGACATATTGCCGTCCGCAGACTGTTACAGTGACGGGATCGTACCGGATTCACACCGGTTTCCCTATTACTCCGCTCTCGCAGAACTTATCCGTTTATGTCCGTATATTTAATTGTACATATATTGTATCATATTGTGACCTTTAGTCAAGCACTACAATTAGTATTCAAGCCATCTAATGACCCACCACCAGTGGGAAGTTATAAAAGGGACGGTTCTGCTTGTCACCAAAAAAGGTGACAAGCAGAACCGTCCCTTTTGTCACCTTTTGGCTATTTATCTGCG
>CAZBFD010000023.1:12685-16047 GCA_964491055.1 uncultured Eubacterium sp. | reverse complement strand
CAGATGATGGGAGAGCAGCTTGATAACCCGGATCATCTTGAAGGGCCGCGTGACGGGATACGAGGCATGGGCCTCCTTCCGGTGAAGACGGTCTTCAAGCCGCTTAAGAGAAGGACAAGGTACCTTGCCGAAGTAAAGGCGCCGCTGTTCCAGGGCGCGAAGCTCGACGGCTATGAGATCCATATGGGAAGGACTGATGTCAGCGGCGATCCGTTCATACAGCTCGAGAGCGGAGAATACGACGGCTGCATAGCCGGGAATATCTTCGGAACATACCTCCACGGCCTGTTCGACACAGGGGACCTGACACAGAAGCTCGCCGACTGGCTCTGCGAGCGTAAAGGCATCGACATGACAGGATACAGGCCGGAGAGTCACAGCGATTACAAGGAAAAACAGTACGACAAGCTTGCCGAAGGCGTGAGACATGTGCTCGACATCGACAAGATATACGAGATAATGGATAAATACGACAGGAAATACGAGTAGGGAGATAGACTATGGAATTTGAGCATGTACTGCCTGCTGACATTGAGAAGAACAGCATGAGGATAATCGGTGAGGAGCTCGCAGAGCGCGGGATCGTTATACCGGAAGAGAATATGGCGGTCGTGAAGAGGGCGATCCACACGACTGCGGATTTTGATTATGCGGAGAACCTGAGGTTCACAGAAGGCGCGGTCGAGAAGGCTGTCGCTGCGTTTGCGGGCGGCGGCAAGACTATAATCACTGACACGAACATGGCGCTCGCGGGGATAAGCAAGCCGAGCCTCGCGAAGTTCGGCGACTCTGCGGAGTGCTACATGGCTGACCCTGAGATCATGAAGATCTCCAAGGAGAAGGGAACGACCAGAGCCGTGGCTTCGATGGAGCGTGGGATGGAAAAGTATCCGGACGCGGTCTTTGCCGTAGGGAATGCGCCGACGGCTTTGATCAGGATCGCCGAGATGATCGAGGCGGGAGCGAGGCCGACGCTCGTTATCGGCGTTCCCGTGGGTTTTGTTAATGTAGTCGAGAGCAAGGAATACGCCCTGGAGGTGTGCGAGAAGTACGGAGTGCCGGGTATCTTCGCGATGGGAAGAAAAGGCGGGAGCAACGTCGCAGCGACGATCTGCAACGCGCTGCTGTACACCGCGGCGGGGACTGTCGACCCTGACAAGCGCTGGTAATCTGGTGTTGCGTACCGGCAACTTGTATGGTATAATGCCTATAAACATATTAATGTAGTAGGTATAAGGAGAAGAAATATGTCGAAGATCTATACATCGGCCGACCAGCTGATCGGCAAGACCCCACTGCTGGAACTTACGGGCATAGAAAAGAAATATGATCTGGATGCGAAGGTCATCGCAAAGCTCGAGATGTTCAATCCGGGCGGATCGATCAAGGACAGAGTCGCGAAGGCAATGCTGGACGACGCTGAGAAGCGCGGGGTGCTCACAAAGGATTCCGTGATCATCGAGCCGACGTCAGGAAACACTGGTATAGGGCTTGCGTCAGTCGCTGCGGCGCGCGGATATAAGATCATCATCGTGATGCCTGAGACGATGAGCGTAGAGCGCCGCATGACAATGAAGGCTTACGGCGCGGAGCTCGTGCTGACAGACGGCACCAAGGGAATGTCAGGCGCGATCGCTAAGGCAAATGAGCTCGCCGAGTCGACGCCGGGCGCTTTCATCCCGGGGCAGTTCGTGAACCCGGCGAACCCTGAAGCACACTATGAAACAACAGGTCCGGAGATCTGGGAGGATACAGACGGCAAAGTCGATATTTTCGTCGCGGGCGTCGGGACCGGCGGCACTGTGACAGGCGCCGGCAAGTATCTCAAGGAGAAAGATCCATCGATCAAAATCGCGGCGGTAGAGCCTGACGACTCGCCTGTACTTTCCGGCGGGCAGGCAGGACCGCACAAAATACAGGGCATCGGAGCAGGATTCATACCTGAGATCCTTGACACGACGGTGTATGATGAAGTTATAAGAGTAACTAACGACGATGCGTTCAAGATGGGGGCAGACCTCGGAAAGACCGAAGGCATGCTCGTCGGCATCTCAGCAGGAGCAGCTGTAAAAGCGGCGGTCGATCTTGCAAAGAGACCTGAGAACGCGGGAAAGAACATCGTCGTAATAATACCGGACACCGGCGACAGATACCTGTCGACTCCGATGTTCGCAGAATAAAAGTTGTCAGTGGGTTGTCAGTGGGGACGGTTCTTTTTGACAACTCCACGGCGATCCCGGGGATGAGGTAGGCAGATTGAAGGCACTTATCGCGATGAGCGGCGGCGTTGACAGCAGCGTAGCCGCTTTTCTTACAAAGGAACAGGGCTTTGATATAAGCGGAGTCACGCTAAGGATGTTCGGGAACGACCTGATCGGTGCGTCGGGTGATTCGACATGCTGCAGCACTTCTGACGTGGAAGACGCAGAAAGTGTCTGCAGGAGGCTCGGTGTTCCTTTTTATGTCTTCAACTTCTCAGACAAATTCGAGAAAGAGGTCGTGCAAAGGTTTGTCAGGGCGTATGAAGAGGGAAGGACGCCGAACCCGTGTATCGACTGCAACCGCTTTCTCAAGTTCGGATCACTTTTCCAGAAGATGCAGGAACTTGGATATGACTATATCGTTACGGGTCATTACGCGAGGATCGAGCAGGTCGGTGGAAATGAGTTGTCATCAGGGAAATGCCTGTGCGCAGGGATAGAAGTACCGGAAGGAAGGTACCTCCTCAAGAAGGCGCTCGACCCTAAGAAGGACCAGAGCTATGTGCTCTATTCGCTTACCCAGGAGCAGCTTTCCCATGTGATGTTCCCGCTCGGGGGCATGGCTAAAGAGGAGACGAGAAAGATCGCTGAAAAGCAGGGATTTCTTAACGCAAGGAAGCACGACAGCCAGGACATATGCTTTGTGCCTGACGGTAATTATGCAGGATTCATCGGAAGATATACGGGGAAAGACTATCCGGACGGTGAATTCGTAGACGAGCAGGGGACCGTGCTCGGCGAGCACAAAGGTATAATAAAATACACAATAGGCCAGAGGAAAGGTCTGGGGCTCGCGCTTCCGGCGCCTCTATATGTATGCCGGAAAGACATGGACAAGAACCAGGTCGTGCTCGCGCCTAACGAACGCCTCTTCACGAGCACGCTCACAGCGCGCGACTTCAACTGGATAGCTTTTGTTGAGCCGTCGGCACCGTTCCGGGCGGCCGTGAGAGTAAGATACAGCCAGAAAGAAAGTCCGGCAGAAGTGACGCCGCTTGGCGGCGGAAGAGTCCGTATAGATTTTGATGATCCGGAGAGAGCGATCACATCCGGACAGGCCGCGGTCGTGTATGACGGAGATACCGTTATCGGCGGCGGGAC
>CAZBFD010000023.1:0-12585 GCA_964491055.1 uncultured Eubacterium sp. | reverse complement strand
ACTGTCCGGGGCTTTTGTATTCATGTGTGCTGCCGTGATCAGCTATCTGCCATAATAGCTGTCCCATGGCGCTATCTGCTCATACGCATGGGCCGCGGCGAAGACGTCCTCGTCCCTGAATTTCTTCCCTATTATCTGCATTCCGACAGGAAGGCCGTCAGATGTGAACCCTGCAGGTACAGACGCCGCAGGACTTCCTGTGAAGTTCTCCAGGAACGTCTCGCAGAAGCCGATGAGGGGTTCCATTTTTCTGCCTTTAAATGTCTCAGGGCCTCTGGTGTTGCCGTCGTCCGCGTTCCTGACAGGCGGGCACACGGTGACCGGCGATACGATCAGGTCATATTTATCGAATACGTCCTGCTCGCAGTCGAGGATCTCAGTCCTGAGGTCATTGAAGTACCGGTAGTCCATGACACCGGAATGAAGTGCTTTCTCGTTCCAGTAGATGAATTCTTCCGGAAGCTCGTCACGGTGGCTGCCGATAAGATCAAAACCCTGTTCCTTCCACAGCTCCATGTCTATTGCTGTGTCGATAGAGATGCTTCTGCACCAGAGCTCGGCAAATTCGTTCTGGCTGTGCCTGTATCCGAAATGCACCGGCTCAACGATAGCGCCGGCATCTTCCAGCTTGTGAGCCGCCTTGTCGACGATCTCGGCCACTTCGTCATCCACATCGAATATGTCAAAATCCATGGTGAGCGCGATCTTCCAGCCCTTTATCGGAGCCTTCATGAGCTCTGTGAAATCCCTTGGGCCGTGATCAAGGCTCAGCGGATCCCTCGGGTCATACTTTGCCATGTAATTCAGCATTACCGCGCTGTCAAGTACAGTCCTCGTTATGGCGCCGTTTACGCAGTACGGGTGAGTTGCCGCCCATCCGTCGGGCCGGCTCACATCGGGGATCGTCCCGACTGACGCCTTGAAGCCGAAGCAATTGCACCAGGACGAAGGTATACGGATGGATCCCCCTGCGTCGCCGCCTTCTGCAATAGGGAGCATCCTGTCTGCAACGGCAGCAGCTGATCCGCCTGACGATCCGCCTGAATTGTAATCTGTGTTGAATGGATTTCTGGTGGGGCCGTACAGCTTGTTGTCGCATGTGCCCCTGAAACCGAAGGCAGGTGCGTTCGTCTTTCCGACAGCTATCGAGCCTGCTGCTCTCGCTGCTGAATAAAACGTGGAGTCTGCCGGATCTTCCATGATGAGCGACTTCACTCCGCCGTGGGAATTAAACCATCCTTTTTTAGATGGAAGAAAGTCCTTCAGGCCGACAGGAACGCCGGCGAGCGGACCCACGTCCTCTCCTGCCGCGAGGCGTTCCTCAAGCCTTTTCGCCTCCGCGAGGGCATCCTCAAACTTTGTGTATGTAAACGCATTGATCACAGGATCACGCTTTTCGATCCTGTCCGCGAAATACTCTATCACCTCAGTCGGCGTAACATTTCCCTTATTTACTTCCGCGCCGAGCTCGACGCCTGACAGCTTTTCCAGTTCCATGACCCTATATTACCGCCTTTGGATGATTCAGATAATCGTCGCCGACTGACTCGTCCTCCCACATTCTGGTCACCTTGTAGCCGAGAGGGGAGAAGATGGCTTCCAGTATAAGCTCTATGAACATCGAGGTAGTGGAGCATATTATTACCTGCATCCAGTTCCACCCGAAGAAGACATGGGAGACCAGCGCGGAAAATACGAAATTGTCGACCCACTGCCCGATACATGTAGAGACGAAGCTGCGCAGCGCGAAGCCGCTGTATCCGCCTTTGTCGACGGCAGTACCGACGATATGATTTACTGCTGAGTTCACGATCGAGGAAGTTAGCATTGCGACCGAAGATCCGATAACTACATACCAGGCTCCGCCGAAAGTGCTGTTAAGGCCGGCGTTGATAAAGTCCGCGGTAGCAGAATCAGGCGCACTGTAATAAGCTGCCCAGTGACCCGGTGTAAGGGACAGCAGCCAGAAAATTATAGTAGTCAGCAGATTTACTGAAAGAGCCAGTATGGAAATTTTCACAGATGCTCTTGCCCCGAATCTTTTACAGATGCAGTCCATGCATAAGAAAGATATCCATGAAAGGGCAAGGCCGCAGTTTATGCATAAATACTGAGAAGTGAACAGTTCTTTGTTCGCCATCAGGTTCATGCATACAACAGACAAAACAAAAACAGACGTGACGATAGACGGCACGCTGCGGAGGAGGATCTTGTAATCCTCCAGTTCACGCTTGATAGTGTTCAATTGTATCTCCTTTGGTTTTAATATTTTACAAGCAGGATATCGGACCCGAACTGCTTGGCACTCCCGTTTCCGGGAAAAAGAGGCTGCCGCTGAAGTGCTTACTCAGCAGCAGCCATTCCCGTGCTTTTTAAAGTGTACTGACGACAGATGATCCTACAGGCTCATCATGTACTTCAGTGTTCTTACGAGCTGGCTTGTGTAGCCGTTCTCGTTGTCATACCATGAAGCAACTCTTACGAGGTACTGGCCGTCGTCCATCTTCTGCACCATTGTCTGTGTGGCGTCGAAGAGTGATCCCCAGGTGATCCCTACGATATCTGAAGAAACGAGAGGCTCTTCTGTGTATCCGAATGATGGAGACTCAGCCGCCTTCATTGCAGCGTTGATCTTCTCGATAGTGAGGTCTCCGTCATACTCGACAACTGCGTCGAGGATAGTGGATGATCCTGTCGGGGTCGGAACTCTCTGAGCGTTTCCGTCAAGCTTGCCCTTCAGCTCTGGAAGTACCAGGCCGATAGCCTTAGCAGCACCTGTGCTGGCCGGAACGATGTTCAGAGCAGCAGCTCTTGCTCTTCTGAGGTCGCCCTTCTTGTGCGGTCCGTCGAGGAGCATCTGGTCAGGTGTGTAAGCGTGGATAGTCGTCATGTATCCGGACTTGATCGGAGCAAGGTCGTTCAGAGCCTTTGCCATCGGAGCGAGGCAGTTAGTCGTGCAGCTTGCGCCTGAAACTACTACGTCGTCCTTTGTCAGTGTCTCGTGGTTTACGCTGTAAACGATCGTCGGAACGTCTGATCCTGCAGGAGCATTGATCAGAACCTTCTTGGCGCCTGCGTTCAGGTGAGCCTGAGACTTCTCTCTTGACATATAGAATCCTGAGCACTCCAGAACTACGTCTACATCAAGTTCGCCCCATGGGCAGTTGTTTGCATCAGGAATAGCGTAGATAGGAATAGTCTTTCCATCAACTGTGATGCTCTTTTCATCGTTTGAGATCTCATGTCCCTGGAATCCGCCCTGGCTGCTGTCATGCTTAAGCAGGAAAGCAAGCATATCCGGGTTTGTAAGATCGTTGATAGCTACTACTTCAAAATCGTCATCCTGAATGATCTGACGGAATGCGAGACGTCCGATTCTGCCAAATCCGTTAAGTGCTAATTTGATACTCATTTAAAAATCCCTCCTGTAAATTAGTCTTCACTGTATATTATTCTAACATATCCAAGATGTCAAGAGTATGATAAAATGAAGTAGCTTAAAAGATTTTTATGTTTTTCGGGGTGTAAAATGAAGACAGTGCTTATAACCGGCGGATCCAGAGGTATCGGGGCTGCCTGTGTGAGAAAATATGCGCGTGAAGGCTTTGATGTCACTTTCCTGTATGAGAGGAGTGAGCAGGCCGCGGAAAAACTTTCGGAAGAGACTGGAGCACGTGCGGTCAAATGTGATGTTTCGGACAGCGAGCAGGTAAGGACTGCATTGGGCAGCGGAGATTTTGATGTGCTCATCTGTAACGCGGGAGTAAGTGTTGAGGGCCTCGTGCAGGACCTTACGGATGATGAATGGGACAGGCTCTCGGGGGTGAACCTTGACGGCGTGCTCAATTGTGTCCGCGCCGTAGTCCCGGGAATGATATCAGAAAAATCGGGGAGCATCGTGCTCATGTCTTCTATGTGGGGGCGCAGCGGAGCATCGTGTGAGGCGGCGTACTCGGCGACAAAGGCCGCTGTGATCGGGCTCGGCCAGGGGCTTGCGAAGGAGCTCGGGCCTTCAGGGATCCGCGTCAACATGGTAGCGCCGGGCGTTATAGATACAGATATGAATAAAGGAAGGAGCCCGGAAGACTGGGAGGAGATCTTTGCGGACACGCCGCTCGGCCGCGCCGGGAAGCCGGAGGAAGTGGCAGAGCTCGTGTATTTCCTCACTTCAGGCAAGGCGGCTTTCATAACCGGACAGACGATTGGTATCGACGGCGGATTTGTGATATAATATAATCCTTAAGGGGAAGGGATTATAGGATATGGAATATCTGCAGGAAGTGGTCATCGGCATAGGGGAGGTCGTGAGCAATATTGCTGACACTCTCGTCGAGTTCGTGAATGCCGGCTATGACCCGGACATGTTTTATACAGCGGCAGCGAGATGGGTGTTTATCTTTCTTGCCGCTTTTATATTGCTTAAAGCCATATTCTCGCTCCTGAACAGCATGAGCCCGGCTGAGGTCTGGGCATATCTCCACATAGAGGGGGCGAAGCGCCAGAATGTTCCGATAACTCACTGGGAGAACGCGATAGGGCGGGCGAAGAGCTGCGACATCGTAGTGGACAACATGAGTGTGTCCAGGAACCACGGGACTCTTAACAGGGACGACAAAGGCGAGTGGACTTACATGGACCTCGGCTCCAAGAATGGCGCCCGGGTGAACGGGACCAGGGTGGAGCCGTTCGAGCCGGTGCCGGTCAGGGCAGGGGATGAGATCATGCTCGGCGGCGTGGCCTGCACGGTGTTCCCGGTAAGTATCGAGGAGCGGATGAACAATGTGCAGATCCGTACAGAAGATACACAGCTTCTCTCTCCATGGGCGTCATTCATAGCGCTCACGATCTTCCAGGTAATGACGATGGTCCAGCTCATCCTCGGCATGAGCGAAAGGTATGAGCACAGCATAACTGTCGTGTTCACCGGGATGATAATCCTGATGTGGGTGTACTTCCTTGCGCTCAGGGCGATGAAGCGGAAGGGCTTTGAGATGGAGACGATCGCGTTCTTCCTGTCGACGCTGAGCCTCGCTGTCGTCGCGACGGCGATCCCGGGGAAGATCTACACGCAGTTCATCTCGATCGTGCTCGGCGTGATCATATTCTTCATGATATGCACATACATCAGGGATCTCGACCGCGTGCGAGACACCAAGAAGTACGTGTACGCCGCGGCGGTCGTGCTCCTTCTTTTCAACCTGGCTTTCTCGGTCACAAAGTTCGGCGCGAGCAACTGGATCGCGGTCGGGGGCATTTCCCTCCAGCCGTCAGAGATCATCAAAATCGCGTTCGTAGGCCTTGGCGCTGCGACTATGAATGAGCTCTTCAGACGAATGAATTCAATTGTATTTACGGTGTTCTCGGTATTCTGCTTCGGCTGCCTCGCACTTATGGGTGATTTCGGCACTGCGGTCATCTTCTTCGTGACGTTCCTCGTGATCTCATTCCTGAGAGAGGGCGACTTCACCAAGCTCATCCTGGTGCTCGGTGTCGCGTTCGTAGGCGGCCTGATGGTGCTCAGGTTCAAGAGCTACGTCGCCGCGAGGTTCGAGACGTGGGGGCACATCTGGGAATTCGCGGACACGACAGGATATCAGCAGACAAGGATGCTCACGGCAGCGTCTTCCGGCGGGCTGGTCGGCCTCGGGGCAGGCGAGGGCTGGTTCGGGAGGACAGTCAGCGCTTCGCAGACAGACTTTGTCTTCGGCCTCGTGACAGAAGAATGGGGCCTTATCATTTCCGTCCTCTGCGTGCTTTCGATAATAACACTAGCGATATTCGCGTACAGATATATATGGGCAGGAAGGTCAACTTATTATACGATCGCCGCGTGCGCTGCGGCATCGATATTCCTGTTCCAGACCATACTTAACGTGCTCGGGTCATGCGACCTGATACCGCTTACAGGAGTTACGTTCCCGTTCCTTTCCGCGGGCGGGTCGTCCATGATAGCGGCCTGGGGCCTCCTGGCGTTCCTTAAGGGCGCCGACACCAGGCAGGATGCGAGCATAGCTGTAAAGAGCGCGAAGATGAAGGAGGAGGTGCCTGCTGATGAGGAAGCTTGAACGCAGGGCAGTGCTCCTGCTCATACTTGCAATGGTCCTTCTCACAGGACTTGCCGTCTTCGTGTTCCGGTATGTGACAGAAGGCTCTACCTGGGCGATGCAGTACTATAACAGCCACGTCTACAGCACCGGTCATTTAGCGACAGGAAGAGTGTACGACAGGAACGGGGTTTTGATGGCCGATAACACCGGTGAAGACATACAGTACATCGACGACCAGACGACAAGGATAGCGACAGCTCACTCAGTCGGGGACGGGTACGGATTCGTCTCGACGAGCGCGGAGAGCGCGTTCAGGGACAAAATGGTCGGGTATAACCTTGTGACCGGGACGTACAGCGTGACCGGGCTCGGGAACAGCGTCCACCTGTCGATCGACTCAGATGTCTGCAGGACGGCATACAATGCGCTCGGCGGAAGGAACGGACTCGTCGCGGTGTATAACTATAAGACAGGACAGATAATCTGCATGGCGAGCACGCCGTCGTTTGACCCGGCAGATCCGCCGTCCGCAGATAAAGCAAAGTCAGGCACATTCATGAACAAATTCCTGTCGGGGAAGCTCACGCCGGGCTCTATCTTCAAGCTCGTGACTTCCGCGGCCGCGATAGAAAAGCTGCCGGAGAACAAGCTGAAGAAATTCAGGTTCAAATGCACCGGCGTCCACGAGATCGACGGTGTCAAGATAAGGTGCACACAGGCACACGGCGAAGTGGATTTTGATGGTGCGCTCGCCAAGTCATGCAACGGCGCGTTTGCCGAGCTCTCGCGGAAAATCGGAGCAAAGTCACTTGCCGCATACACGAGAAAGTGCGGACTTGAGACAACATACGACATGGACGGAGTGTATAATGTTAAGGGGTCGTTCGAATTCCCGGCAAACGACGAGGTGAGCACAGCCTGGGCCGGGATCGGCCAGTGGAAAGACCTGCTGAACCCGTGCTCGATGCTCGTGTATATGGGCGCGATCGCAAACGACGGTGAGTCAGTGACGCCGAAGCTCCTCGCGACAGACACATCGGTCAAGCATACAAAGCGCATGATTGATGTCTCCACCGCTGAGAAGCTCCGCAAGATGATGAAAAACAACGTAAAAGTCTCATACGGAGAAAACAACTACCCGGGCCTCGACATCTACGCCAAGTCAGGCACAGCCGAAGTCGAGGGCAGGAACCCGAACGCCTGGTTCACAGGCTTCATAAAGAACAAAAAGTACCCGTACGCATTCATAGTGTGCGTGGAAGACGGCGGCTCCGGCGCCCAGGTGGCAGGTCCCGTCGCAAACCAGGTACTGCAGTACATAGTGAACGAATAGAAAGCGGTGGACAGTATGAAAACGGTTTTTGTAAGTGATCTAGAAGTCGGCAGGGAGATAACTGACTTTTTTATGGCGAAAAGGGCTCAGATCAAGACAGGGTCGAACGGCAAGGAGTATTTTGATGTGGAGCTCTGTGACAAGTCAGGGTCGGTCGCCGGGAAGAAGTGGGACATAGAGCCGCAGGAGAGCAACAATCTCGCCAATATCAAGGATGGGGAGATGCTTAAGATCCGCGCCATGGTAAACGAATGGCAGGGGACGAAGCAGCTCAGGATCTCAAGGATAAGGAAGGCGAACCCGGTGCAGGACGGGCTTGACATGACTGACTTCGTAAAAGCCGCGCCGGAAAAGCCGGAGGATATGTACAATTACATATTGGGGATCGCGGAAAGTCTCAGGGATGAAGACTACAGGAATCTCTGCGTAAGGGTCCTTACGGATAACAGGGAAAAGCTGATGTACTATCCTGCGGCGTCCAAGAACCACCACGCTGAATTCGCGGGTCTGCTGTTCCACATGAAGAGGATGCTAATGACAGGGCGGAAGATCTGTGAGGTCTATACGGATCTTAACATGGATCTCGTGAGCTGCGGAGTTATCGTGCACGACATGGAAAAGCTGAATGAGATAGAATCGAACGAGTACGGCATGTCGCCGGGCTACTCCATGGAGGGGACGCTACTCGGGCACATCGTGATGGGCGCGAAATATATTGAAAAGATCGGAACAGAGATCGGCATGCCGTATGAGAAGCGGATCATGGTCGAGCATATGGTAGTGTCGCATCACTACGAGCCGGACTTCGGGAGCCCTAAGAGGCCGATGTTCCCGGAGGCTGAAGTCCTGCATTACTGCGACATCCTCGACGCGAGGCTCTTCGACATGTTCGAGGCGCTCGGAAGTGCTGAGCCTGGAGGTTTCTCAGAGAAGGTCTGGACGCTCGACGGCAGGAGGATATACAGGCCGGAGTATCCGGAAGCCGGCGGTGAAGCAGCACCTGAAACTGCCCAAGAAGATTTTGATGATGATGACGACGAGCCGTTTGGTCACGTATAAGAATTATGGAGGAGATCACAGGTACACTAACACAGGTCATATTCTATAACGAGGAGAACGGCTACACCATAGCCGAGATGGAGACTGAGGACGAGCTGATCACGATAGTCGGCGGCCTGCCTTACGCGAGGCCGGGCACAGCGTACCGGCTGGAGGGCGAGTTCCGCGTCCATCCGAAGTATGGGGAGCAGTTCTCTTTTTCGCATGCAGAAGAAGCGGTACCGACGACGGCCGTGGGAATCCGGGAATTTCTGGCTTCGGGCACGATCAAAGGAATCGGCGCCAAGACTGCAGCCGCGATAGTAGATAAGTTCGGGGATGAGGCGCTTGACATAATCGAGTCAGCGCCAGACAGGCTGACTGAGGTTGACGGGATCGGGCGAAAGAAGGCCGAGCAGATAGCAGAGTCCTACGCGGCGCACAGGGAGTTCGCCGACGTCGCGCTCGAGTTCGGCGAGCTGGGGCTTACATCCGCGCAGTCGCTCAGGCTGTACCTTAATTACGGGAAAGACGCCGTTAAGCTCGTGAAGGAGAATCCATACCGGCTGATAGACGAGGTCAGGGGAATCGGCTTCCGCAAGGCTGACCAGATAGCTGAAGCTATGGGAGTCGGCCGGGAGGATCCGATGCGGATCGCGAGCGGCATCAAAGCCTTCCTCAACGCTCACGCAAACGACGGCAACACATATATGCCGAGGACAGAGCTCGTAGAGCAGGTGGCAGAGTTCCTTGACGTGACCAGGGAACTCGTGGACGAGGGAATCGCGGCACTGGCTTTTGACGGCAGCATCATGCCGGACAGGCTGGCTGATGTTGAAGTGATCTACCTGTACCCTTACTATGCGGCGGAGAAGAAGGTCGTTGCCAACCTCGCGGCGATGCTGACCGCGGATGTGAAGCCGCTCATGACGGACCTCAAGAGCTCGATGGACATGACCGAGGCTGACAGCGGAGTCAGGCTCTCCGAGAACCAGCGGGACGCGGTGACACAGTCGGTGCTGCTCCCGGTGTCTGTCATAACAGGAGGCCCGGGCACAGGAAAGACGACGATAATAAATTCACTTATAGGTGTATTCGAGACGTCCGGTTTTGAAGTCGCGCTCGCGGCGCCGACGGGGCGCGCCGCCAAGAGGATGCAGCAGACGACAGGGCACCCGGCGTCAACAGTGCACAGGATGCTTGAATACGCGAGGGACGATGACAGCGGCGATATGTACTTCATGAAGAATGAAGATGACCCGCTCGATAAAGATGTGGTCATCGTGGACGAAGCTTCCATGATAGACCTCATGCTGATGAAGGGGCTTACTGACGCTTTGCGCCCTGGCACAAGGCTGATACTGGTAGGCGACGCAGACCAGCTCCCGTCAGTCGGCGCAGGGAACGTGCTTCGTGATATCATCGCGAGCGGCATGATAAGGACGGTCAAGCTCACGCATATCTTCAGGCAGGCTGAAGAAAGCATGATAGTGGTGAACGCGCACAGGATAAACTCAGGCGAGTACCCGCTTACGAACGTAAAGGACAAAGACTTCTTCTTCATGACAAGGAAAAGCGAGCAGGAGATGCTCGACCTCATGATAGACCTCGTGACAAAGCGCCTCCCGGACTATTATAAAGAGCTCGATCCTCTGTCCGACATACAGGTGCTGACGCCGACACATAAAGGTACAGTCGGTACCGACTCGCTGAACAAAGCCCTTCAGGACGCGATAAACCCTGCAGTTCCAGGGCTTCCCGAGAAAAAAACCGGAGGATTCATCTTCCGGCAGGGCGACAAAGTCATGCAGATAAAGAATGACTACGACATAGAACTCCAGTACCCGGGAGGGATGAGCGCAGGGAAGGGTGTATTCAACGGAGACGTCGGCGAGATCATTTCAATAGATAACGACGATGAAATGATAACCGTAAGGTTCGACGACGACAGATTCGCCGAGTACGATGCGAGCATGCTCGACGAGCTCGAGCTTGCATACGCTATGACAGTCCATAAGAGCCAGGGCAACGAATTCCCGGTCATCGTCATGCCGATAACACGGTTCGCTCCGATGCTTGCGACACGCAACCTGCTCTACACCGCGATAACAAGGGGCGAGCAGGCCGTTGTGCTCGTCGGCTCAAGACAGTGGCTCAATGCCATGGTCGATAACGACAGGATAACACTGCGCTACTCCGGCCTCGAGCAGCGCCTCTCCGATTTCAGGGCAGTAATGTAAGAAAAGTTGTCAATGGGTTGTCAATGGGGACGGTTCTTTTTGACAACTTTTGGCAAATTTTAAACACCGAAAGGGGGAAAACGGTTATAAAGTGTATGATTTAGGTGAAGTGGCAGACAGGCTTCTCGGCCTGATCTACCCTGACCCGATCTACTGCATATGCTGCGACAACATCATAGATGAGACAAGGACGTATGGGCTTTGTGACCACTGCATCCGGCATATCGTTTGGGACACGGCGCCGCCTAAGGATATAGGCGGCATGGAAACGATGAGGTGCTGCCAGTACGGGATCTATGAAAGAACGTTGATATTCTCGCTTAAGTACAATAAAAAGCGTTACATAGCGCGGCATATAGCAGAAATGATGCGGGATAAGTTAATAAGTGCCGGAAGGGACAGGAGCTATGACATTATAGTTCCTGTCCCTTTGTATAAGGGAAAAGAGCGACAACGAGGATTCAACCAGACTTTTCTCATAGGTAAGTATCTGGGGAAAGCACTGGGGATAGAATGCACCGACGAGATTTTGATCAGAGTGAAAGAGACACGGCCGATGAGAGGCCTATCGCCTCAGGAAAGAGCCGAGAACATAGCAGGATGTTTTGCATTGGATGAAGATCTGGCCGATGAGATACAGGGAAAGAGAGTGCTGCTTCTCGATGACTTCTTCACTACCGGAAGCACAGCTCTGGAATGCCGCAAAGAACTCCTGAAAGCAGATCCGGCAAGTATCAGCTTCATCGCCTTCGCAGCAAAATAAGTTGTAATGGCTTGAAAAACGTAAAAACATATAGTGTAACTCAGTTATGAAAAACTTGCTGACCATTTTTGACGATTCAGCAAAAAAAGACAGCAATGACATAACATACATTGAAAACAAGAGGGTTATTTTTGGTTATGCTGCATCATTATTTTGTAATAGCGAAAAATACAGCATTTCTGATAAAAAGATGTATTTATTTGTCAATCGCCAAAAAGTAGTCAGCTTTGGAGGTGAAAATGGATTTATTAAAAGATCAATTAGATGAAATGCTGTATACAATGAAGAAACAGCGCGAAATAGTCAGCAACGAGTTGGCTCAGGCTCCGGACGGGAGACTGATATGTTGCAAGAATCATGCTAAGTATAGTTATATGAAAGTATTAGAGACCGATCAGAGGAGGCGTCGGATCGCAATCAACAAGTATCCGGATGAAATAAAGGCTCTTGCAAGGAAAGTATACCTTGAAAAAGTGCTGACATACCAAGATCGTAATATCGATATTCTTACTAAAGCGATTAAAGGAATCGTTGATGTATCGCCTGAGGCGTTGATCAGTGCCATTTCCAGACCGTATCAAAACCTGCCGCCGGAATTCTTTTTTGAGAATTTGAAAGATGATATCAGCGGCGATGAGCTTGGGGAGAAGATGAAAAGATATAAAACGCTTCTTGAGTGGTCCGCTCAGCCGTATGAGAAGAGTACTTTTCATCCTGAGCATTTGATACATAGGACTTCTATGGGATTCAAGGTGAGATCAAAATCTGAACTTATTATAGTAGAACAATTATATACTAACATGGCACCGACAAGATATGAACAAATACTATACATAGGGAACAGATCACTGTCCACCGATTTTTCTTTCCTTGACATTTGCGGCGAGGAGTTTTACTGGGAACATGCCGGAATGATGGATATCCCGGAATACAGAAAAAGGCATGAATGGAAAATGGAATTGTATGAATCCGCTGGCATTGTTCCGTGGAAGAATCTTATCGTTACGTACGACAACAACGGAGATCTTAATCTGCCAATGATCAAAAGTATAATTGAAAATGAAGTTCTTCCGAGATTATATGGCAGATAAAAGCAGCTATTATCCATAGACTACAATAGTGTTACAAATATGTTTTCGGAGGCTGACCAAGAACACAACAAAA